>JAJYHA010000139.1 GCA_021784995.1 Myxococcales bacterium | reverse complement strand
AGGCGCTGCTCTGGAGCGCTCCACGGAAGCCGGGCGCGGACGCGGGCAAGGCCACCGGGACCGGACCGCTCCTCGCTCGCGTGGAGGGCTCCTCCGAGACCGCCTCCGTCCCCCAGGAGGTCACCGCCGACCTCGACCTCGACCTGGCCGCCCTGCGCGCGAAGCACGCCGCGGATCACCCACCGGGGGCCGCGACCACCCCGGCGAAGGTGGAGGCCCCGCCTGCGGCGCCGAAGTAGGCGTTGACCCGGCGGGGTTCGGCGCTTAGAGTTCGCACCCCATGGCTCGTGTAACCGTCGAAGATTGCTTGCCCCAGGTCGACAACCGCTTCGCGCTGGTCCTGCTCGCGACCAAGCGGACCCGTCAGCTCATGGCCGGCGCGCGGCCGCTCATGCCCGCATCGAAGAACAAGCCGGCCGTGCTCTCGCTGCGTGAGATCGCGACCGGCAAGGTTCGTTTCGACCGCTCCGTGCGCGACGCGCTCTCCGGGAAGTACGACAAGGAGAAGGTCAGCATCGGCGCGGGCCAGACGCGGACGCTCAAGTAGCCCGCGCGCCCAGGTACCAGAGGCCCCCCCGCCGGCGAGGCGGTCAGTGCTTCAGGCCTCGCGGGCGCCCGGGTCCGGAGAAGAGCGCCACCCCGCGCTCCTGGAGGCGTCTCGCGACGCGCTGCGATCCGGTGAGCAGGAAGCGCTCGTAGAGCCGCACCAGGCCCCGGTTCGACCCTAGATCGCACTGCTCCGCGACCTCGGCGAAGAGGTCGACGAACTCCTCGAACCGCTCCGAGAGCTCGCCGAAGAGCTCCTTCGCGCCGGCCGGGGCGCGCGGCTCCTCACGGAGCGTGTCGTAGGCGCGCTCGCCCATCGCGATGTAGTAGTCGACGTCGATCAGGGATCCGGCGAGGGAGTCGCCGAAGAAGCCCGAGACGAAGAGCGAGGTGTCTCCCAGCCGCCTCAGCTGACGCCTGCGCTCCTCCCGGGAGCCCTCCAGGGCACGCTTCAGGATGAAGGAGAGCGGCTCCTGGTCCTCTTCGCCTGTATCCCCGACGGGGGCCCTCCGCTGGAGGCGATCCGACAGGAGGCTCACCAGGTAGAACTCGGTCTCCCGCCGCACCTTGGCATGCCGGTGGTCGAGAGATTCCACCACCAGCTCCCCGAAGAACTCCTGAGCGCTCGCGCCGCTGACGATCCCGTCGCTCACCGCCATCCCGCCTGGACGATCGCCCGGCCGCCTCCCGTCGAGCCGGACTGCCTCACGACAAGGTAGCACCGCCCGGGATCGCATACAACATACTGCCATCATTGTAATTTTTAGCAGTCGGACCGTGTTGGCGCCAACAGGTGGCGAGTGCCAGCTCATCCCATCCAGGGAGCGAGCTCTCGGCCCATCTCGGTCCTCATGGCTCGCTTGACAGGTGATCGCCGGTGGTTAAGCTACGCCCCGTCGTTGGCAGTCCATATTTGCGACTGCTAACGGCGTTCCCTTTTTTCGGGCTCAGCCCCGCAGCGGGCAACCGCAGCGAAGGAGGCAACGTATGAAGATTCGTCCGCTCCAGGACCGCATCATCGTCAAGCGGGTCGCGGAGGAGGAGAAGACCAAGGGCGGCATCATCATCCCCGACACGGCGAAGGAGAAGCCGATCGAGGGCAAGGTGCTGGCAGTCGGCAACGGCAAGGTGCTCGAGGACGGGAAGGTCCGTCCTCTCGACGTCAAGGCCGGTGACCGGATCCTCTTCTCCAAGTACGCCGGCACCGAGATCAAGATCGAGGGCGAGGAGCACCTCATCATGCGCGAGGACGACATCCTCGGCGTCATCGAAGACAAGTAAATCCCAGGACCGAGGAGAACAGATCCCATGGCAGCCAAGGACATCGTATTCGACCAGCGGGCGCGTGAGGCGATCCTGAAGGGCGTCAACACGCTCGCCGACGCGGTGAAGGTCACGCTCGGCCCCAAGGGCCGCAACGTGGTCATCGAGAAGAGCTTCGGATCCCCGACGATCACCAAGGACGGCGTGACCGTCGCCAAGGAGATCGAGCTCGAGAACAAGTTCGAGAACATGGGCGCGCAGATGGTGAAGGAGGTCGCCTCCAAGACCTCCGACGTCGCCGGCGACGGCACCACCACCGCCACCGTGCTCGCGCAGGCCATCTACCGCGAGGGCGCCAAGCTCGTCGCGGCCGGCCACAACCCGATGGAGATCAAGCGCGGCATCGACAAGGCCGTCGAGGCCGTGGTGGGCCAGCTGAAGTCGCTCTCGAAGCCCACCAAGGACCACAAGGAGATCGCCCAGGTCGGCATCATCTCGGCCAACGGCGACACCACCATCGGCAACATCATCGCCGAGGCGATGGAGAAGGTGGGCAAGGAGGGCGTGATCACGGTCGAGGAGGCGAAGGGCCTGGAGACCACGCTCGAGGTGGTCGAGGGCATGCAGTTCGATCGCGGCTACCTGTCGCCCTACTTCGTGACCGACCCGGAGCGGATGGAGGCGATCCTCGAGGACGCTTACATCCTCATCCACGAGAAGAAGATCTCGAACATGAAGGACCTGCTCCCGCTGCTGGAGCAGATCGCGCGCGGCGGCAAGCCGCTCCTCATCGTGGCCGAGGAGGTCGAGGGTGAGGCGCTGGCGACGCTCGTCGTCAACAAGCTCCGCGGCACGCTGCACGTCTGCAGCGTCAAGGCGCCTGGCTTCGGCGACCGCCGCAAGGCCATGCTGGAGGACATCGCCATCCTCACCGGCGGGAAGATGATCGCCGAGGAGCTCGGCCTGAAGCTCGAGCAGGTCACCCTGAAGGAGCTGGGCCGCGCGAAGCGCATCACGGTGGACAAGGACAACACCACCATCGTGGACGGCGCGGGCAAGAAGGCCGACATCGAGGCGCGCGTGAAGACCATCCGCGCCCAGATCGAGGAGACCACCAGCGACTACGACAAGGAGAAGCTCCAGGAGCGCCTGGCCAAGCTGGTGGGCGGGGTCGCGGTCATCAACGTCGGCGCGGCCACCGAGACGGAGATGAAGGAGAAGAAGGCCCGCGTCGAGGACGCGCTCCACGCCACCCGCGCGGCGGTCGAGGAGGGCATCGTCCCCGGCGGCGGCGTCGCCTACCTGCGCTGCCTCAAGAGCCTGGACAAGGTCCAGCTCGAGGAGGGCGAGAAGTTCGGCGTCGACCTCGTGCGGCGCGCCCTGGAGGAGCCCATCCGCCAGATCTCGGAGAACGGCGGGATGGAGGGCTCCATCGTGGTGAACCGCGTCAAGGAGGCGAAGGAGACCAACTTCGGCTTCAACGCGGCGACGGGCGACTACGAGGACCTGGTGAAGGCCGGCGTCATCGACCCCACCAAGGTCTCGCGTACGGCGCTGCAGAACGCCGCCTCGGTCGCCTCGCTGATGCTGACCACCATGGCCATGATCGCCGACAAGCCCAAGGAGGAGGCACCGGCCCCGGGCGGCATGCCGGGCGGCATGGGTGGCATGGGCGGCATGGGGATGTGAGCGACGGCGTCCGGGCGAGGCGCTGCCTCGCGAGACGGACGCCGGCGTCGAACTGACGAGGGAGGGGCTGCCCGAGGGCGGCCCCTCTCTTTTTTTCGGTCACCGGAACGAGGGGAAGAGCGCCGCCGCCACGCGCGCCACGGCGCGCACGACCATCCCCGGCACGAGCAGGATCGGCACGGCGATGACCAGCGCCGCGGCGAGCGCCCAGGCGCGCGGGCGCGCGATCCCGGCGCGCGTCTCCATGAAGATCGAGGTCCCGAAGAGGACGAGCGTCAGGGACGCGCCCACGACCAGGGCGGCGGGGACCGGGAACCCGTAGGCGCAGAGCGCCGCGGTGACGGCGGCGCACCCGACCGCGTTGAGGAGGTCGCGGCCGTTCCCGGCCCACCAGGCGCGCCGCTCCTCGCGCCGCAGGCGGAGCCCCACCTCCTGCAGCAGGACGAGGAGCGCCACCGCCGCCAGGTAAAGCACCGCCGCGAGCGTGCGCTCCCCGGCGCTCCTGGGGTCAGGGGCCCACATCGGCGGCCACTCTATCCCTTCGGCAGCGCGACGCAGAACACGCTCCCCCCGCCGGGGCGCCCCTCCACCCAGATCTCCCCTCCGTGAAGGCTCACGACGTGCCTGGCGATGGTCAGCCCCAGCCCCGTCCCCTTGACGCCCTCCTTCCCGAGCCGCTCGAACCGGGTGAAGATCCGCTCGCGGTCCTCGGGTCGGATCCCCTCGCCCCGATCCGCGACCGACACCACCCATTGCCCGCCGCGCTCCGCCACGCGGATCGTCACGGCGGCGCCGGCAGGTCCGTACTTGACGGCGTTCGAGAGCAGGTTCGTGAAGACCTCGGACAGGATCGGGTTCGCGCGGACCAGGCAGGTCCCCGCGGGCTCGTACTCCACGCGGGCGTGGTGCTCGGCGAGCAGCGGCTCGAAGTCCGACACCACCACGGAGAGCAGGCGGTGGAGGTCGAGCGGCTCGAGCGGCAGCTGGTCGATGGCGGTGACCCGGGCGTAGGTCGCGGCGCCTTCCAGCATCTCGAGCAGGCGGGCGCAGCTCCGCCGCGCCTGCGCGAGGACGCGGGGCGCCGGAGCGGGGAGTGGCTGCCTCTCGAGCAGCTCCATCGACATCCGCAGGACGGACGCGGGTCCGAGCAGATCGTGACGCAGGATGTCCGCGAAGAGGTCCTTCAGGCGTGTGGCCTCCTCGAGCCGGATCGCGTACCTGCGCTGGGCCTCCGCCGCACGCCTCCGCTCCGAGATGTCGCGGACGATCCCGATCGCGGCCGCGGGCCGTCCGCGCCGGTTCGCCACCACCGACGTGGTGAGCCAGATGGGGAAGGTCCTACCCGACTTGTGCTTCACCTCGAGCTCGCCGGCCCACCTGCCCTGGGACCTCAGGGCCGGCAGGACCACGCGCTCCGCCACCGTGGGGTCGGCGTTCATCTCCCCCACGTTGCGCCCCTGCAGCTCCCGGGGCGTGAAGCCGTAGATCTCCTCGATCGCCCGGTTCGAGTAGGTGATCCGCCCCGACATGTCGGCGATCTGGATCCCGTCCGGCGCCTCCTGCAGCACGAACCAGAGCAGGGACAGCTGCGCGCGCATGCGCCGCTCCACGTGGAGCAGCCCGAGCAGCACGGCCACCAGGAGCCGGATCCACAGCTCGGCCATCGTCGGGGCCAGGAGCGCCTCGGCGAAGCGACCGTGCCCGAGGAGGACCGCGTCGAGGACGGAGACGACCCAGAAGGCGACGAAGGCGACGGCGCCGCCCGCGGCCCACGTGACCGCAGGCCTCCGTTCGTTTCCGAGCAGCCGGGCGATGGACCAAGGCACCATGGCAAGTGCCCCTTCGCGGGTCGTCTCCAGCCTGAAGGGTGACGCCGGCCAGAGCCCCGTACCTCTTGGGCTGCGGCGGTGTAAGCGCCCGGGATCAGACCCGCGGCACGGTGCCACAGCGGAGATGGGTCGAGGCTGCGGCCAGACCCTCGCCGCGCCGGAGCCTTGCGTCGACCTTTTCGGACCGCTAGGCCGGAGGGCGTGGGACGCGGCGATCGCGAGCGGTGGAACGAGCGGTACCGGGAGGAGGTCCCGCTGGCGCCTCCCTCCGCCTTCCTGGTCGGGCTCGATCCTCTCCTGCCGCGCCAGGGGCGCGCCCTCGACGTGGCCGGCGGGACGGGGCGGCACGCGCTCTGGCTCGCGCGGCGCGGGCTCGACGTCACGCTGGCGGACGTGTCGGAGGTCGCGCTCGCCCGCGCGCTCCGCGCGGCCGCGGAGGCGAGGCTCTCGATCGCCACCTCCCGGCTCGACCTGGACGAGGAGCCGTTGCCGCGCGGCCCCTGGGACGTGGTGGTGTGCATTGCCTTCCTGTCGCGGCCGCTCCTGGCACGCGTGGAGGAGGCGCTGGCGCCCGGAGGGTGGCTGGTCGTGGAGCACGCCACCCGCTCGAACCTCCAGCGTCACGCCCGGCCCGGCGCGGCCCACCTGCTGGAGGACGGGGAGCTGCCCGGGCTGATCCCGGGGCTGGCCGTGATCCGGTACGAGGAGGGCTGGCTGGAGCGGGGCCGCCACGACGCCCGGCTCGTGGCCCGCAAGCGGCCGGAGCCGCACGCACGGTGAGGCGACGGGCGGCGGCTCCAGAAGGTGCCCCGGTCTGCCCGCGCGTTCGTTATGCTTCGGGTTCGGACCAGCGGCGGATGGACCCGCTGCGGAGGCGCCATGGCGAAGAGACTCCTGCGGGCTGCGTGCGCGGCGGCGATCCTCATGGGCACCACGCTCCGGCCGGCCCGCGGGTCCGAGCCGCCGCCGGCTCCCGGCAAGCCCTTCCAGCTCGCCCTCTTCGCCCCCGCGCAGATCGTCGCGCCGGCGGAGGGCGTGAGCGGCGTGGCGATCGACCTGCTGTACGGGCGCAACGCATTCCTGCGCGGCATCGAGCTGGGGCTGGTCAACGACGTGCGGGGCGACGCGCTGGGCGTCCAGTGGGGGCTGGTGAACCTCACCGAGGGTGACCACGTCGGCCTGCAGGACGCGCTGCTCGTCAGCATCACGCACGGCAGGGTCGAGGGCCTCCAGACCGGCCTCGTCACCATCGCGGGCCGCACCAGCGGGTTCCAGCTCGGCCTCGTGAACCACGCCGACGCCGCGCGCGGCCTGCAGCTCGGGCTCGTGAACCACGCCGGCACCATGAACGGCCTCCAGATCGGCCTCGTGAACATCATCGAGCAGGGTGGCTGGCTGCCGGTCTGCGTCCTGGTGAACGGGGCGTTCCCCTAGGAGCGCGCTCACCGCGCGCTCGGATGGGGGGTCCCGGGGCGCGCCCCACGGGCGAGCGATTCGGGAAGCGCCCGCTGCGGGGCGCCGTCAATCGCCGCAGGGCTCGCGCAGCCGGTAACCGACACCCACCTCGGTGAGCAGGAGGCGCGGGCGAGCGGGATCGGCCTCCACCTTCCGCCTCAGCTCCGCCATGTGCACGCGCACCAGGTGGGCCTGGGTCGAGTGCGGCCCCCAGATCGCCCGGAGGATGTGGCCGTGGGTGAGGACCTTCCCTGCGTTCCGGGCCAGGAGTTCCAGCAGCTTGAACTCGGTCGGCGTGAGCCGCACCTCCCGCCCCTCGACCACCACCTCGCGGCGCGCCAGGTCGATCCGCAGGGATCCCACCTGCAGGACGGGTCCCTCCCGTGGCACCGCCTGCGCGTGCCGGAGCGCCACCCGCAGGCGCGCGAGCAGCTCGTTCACCCCGAACGGCTTCGTCAGGTAATCGTCCGCGCCGGCGTCGAGCGCGTCGACCTTGTCCTCCTCCCTGCCCCGGGCGGAGAGGACGACGATGGGCGCGCGCGTCCACCCGCGCAGCGCGCGCGTGAGCTCGATCCCGTCGCCGTCCGGGAGCCCGAGGTCGAGGAGGAAGAGGTCCGGGACGTGGCCCGTCGCGAGCTGGAGCGCCTCGCGCACCGTGGTCGCCTCGAGGACGCGATACCCGCGCGAGGCGAGCGACGCGCGCAGGAAGCGCCGGACCTGCGGCTCGTCCTCGACGACCAGCACCAGCGCCTCCGCGGTCACGACGCCGGCTCCACCGCCGGCGCGGGCGTCACCGGGAGGACCAGCCGGAACACGACTCCTCCCCCCTCCCGGCGCAGCGCCCCGAGCGTGCCCCCGTGCGCCGTCGCGATGGCCCGCGAGATGGCGAGGCCGAGGCCCACGCCGGGGACGCCGGGGCCCGACCCGCGACGGAACCGCTCGAACACCGCCTCCTCCATCCCGGGAGCGATCCCGGGGCCACGATCGGAGATCTCCATCCGCACCACGCCGTCGCCGGCGGCGGCCGTGATCTCGATGGGGGATCCCGCGGGCGTGTACTTCGCCGCGTTCTCGAGCAGGTTGAGGAGGAGCTGTTGCAGCAGCACCGGATCGGCGAAGAGGAGCGGCAGGTCCCGGGGGCAGGCCGTCGTGACCTCGCGCCCGGCGAGCTGCCGCTCGAGCCGGACGAGCGCGCTCCCGATCACCTCCTCCACGGGGACCCAGACGCGCCGCAGCTCGACGGCGCCCGACTCGAGGCGCGTCATGTCGAGGAGGTTCCGGACCAGCCGCTCCAGGCGCTCCGCCTCCTCGCAGACGGCGTCGACCAGCTCGCGCCGGGTGCCCTCGTCGAGGACGCCCTCGCGCAGGGTGGTCGCCGCCCCCGTGATCGAGGCGAGGGGCGTGCGGAGATCGTGCGAGACGGAGGAGAGCAGCGCGCTGCGCACCTGCTCGGCCTCGGCCCGGAGAGAGGCGGCGCGGAGGTCCGCCGCCAGCCGGACACGCTCCAGGGCGAGCGCGCCCTGGCGACAGAGCGCCTCCAGGAACTCCCGCTGCTCGGCCCGGATGGGCGCCGCTCCCTCCTCCCGGACGACGAGCACGGCACGGACCTCTGCGGCCGCGGCCAGGGGGATCGAGGCGACGGGCGTCTCCGGGAAGGCGCCGACCCCGCCGCCTGCGCTCCGGCCCTGGATCGCCGTCCAGCGCGCCAGCTCCAGCTCGAGGGCGGTGAGGACGGTGTCGCGGGGGCTGGCGACGAGCGGGCGGACGGCGTCGTCTGCCACCCTCACGAGAAGCGCGACGGGGCGTCCCACGACGCGGGCCGCCACGTCCACGCACGCGGCCCCCACCGTCGCCTCGTCGCGCGCGGCGCCGAGCGCGCGGCTCGCCTCGTAGAGCGCCGCGGTCCGCCGCTCACGCCCCAGCGCCGCCTGCTCCTCGGCCCGGAGCCGCGCCGCCAGCGTCGAGATGACCATCCCGACACCGAGCATCATGACGAAGGTCAGCACGTAGCGCGCGTCCTCCACCTCGAACGTGAAGGCGGGCGCGACGAAGAAGAAGTCGTACGCCGCGACCGAGAGGACGGCGGCGAGCATGGCGGGCCCCCGCGTCGACGTCACCGCGACCAGGACGACACCGAGCAGGAAGAGCATGTCCACGTCGGGGACGTGGAGGAACGAGCGCGCGGCGCCGGCCACCGCCGCGGCGGCGGCCACCACCGCCACCGCCCGTGCGTACGCCACCGCCCCCCGCCGGCGGGCGGTGGCATGGTCGCGGCCGGCCTGGAGCCCGGCCATGTCCTCCGGTGGCACCCCCGCATCCTCCCACATCGAGGCGGGGGCGTGAGCGGGCGGGCGGCGTCCTGACGCGATCTTGACACCGGCCGCACGCGTCTTGATCCCGCCCGCACACGGTCCGCGGCAAGGTTCGCGCATGTCCGCGATCCCCCACCCGCGCCCGGCCTCCGCGCCGCCCTGCGGTCGACCCCTTCGCCCCGGAGGCGCGCCATGAGCGACGCCTCCCGCCTCGCGACGAAGGCGGCCGGCGGGGGCGATCCGGCCGCGGAGCCGCGGCGCGGCCTGCGGCGGCTCCTCCTCGGCGCCCCCCGCAACCTGCGCGACCCCCGGACCTACCACCACATCTCGCTCGTCGCCTTCCTGGCCTGGGTCGGGCTCGGCGCGGACGGGCTCTCGTCGTCCTCCTACGGTCCGGAGGAGTCCTTCAAGGCGCTCGGCCAGCACCACTTCCTGGCGGTGGGCCTGGCCCTCGCGACCGCCCTCACGGTCTTCGTCATCTCCTACGCCTACTCGCGGATCATCGAGCACTTCCCGTTCGGCGGCGGCGGCTACGTGGTGGCCTCCCGCCTGCTCGGGCCCCGGTTCGGCGTCGTCTCCGGGTCGGCGCTCCTGGTCGACTACGTGCTCACCGTCTCGGTGTCGATCGCCGCCGGCGCCGACGCGACGTTCAGCTTCATCCCGCCCGCCTGGCACGCGTGGAAGCTCCCGGTCGAGTTCGCCGCCATCGGCGTCCTGATGGTGCTGAACCTGCGCGGCGTGAAGGAGTCGGTCACCGCCCTGGCGCCCATCTTCGTCGCCTTCCTGGTGACGCACGTCATCCTGCTGGTCGGCGTCATCGCCGGGCGCGCGTGGGAGCTCCCGACCGTCGTCCACGAGGTGCGGACCGGCTATCAATCGGGGCTCGCCACGCTCGGCCTGGGCGGTCTCGCGGCCCTCTTCCTGCGCGCCTACTCGATGGGCGCCGGCACCTACACCGGCATCGAGGCCGTCTCGAACGGCCTCCAGATCATGCGCGAGCCGAAGGTGCACACCGCGCGCAGGACGATGGTCTACATGGCCACCTCCCTGGCGCTCACCGCCGGCGGGATCACGGTGGCCTACCTGCTCGTCCACGCCCAGCCCGTCGAGGGCAAGACGATGAACGCCGTGCTCGCGGAGGCGTTCGCCGGGCGATGGGGGACCGTGGGCCAGCTCTTCATCTGGGCCACCCTCGGCGCCGAGACGGCGCTGCTCTTCGTCGCGGCGCAGGCCGGCTTCATCGACGGGCCGCGCGTCATGTCCAACATGGCCAACGACTCGTGGCTGCCTCACCGGTTCGGGCAGCTCTCGGACCGCCTCTCCATGCAGCACGGGATCCTGCTCATCTCGGGCGCGTCGGCGGCGACGCTGCTCTACACGCGCGGCGACACCAGCACGCTCGTCCTCATGTACTCCATCAACGTGTTCCTCACCTTCTCGCTCTCGGAGATGGGGATGGTGCGTTACTGGATCCGCGAGCGCGCGAAGTACCCCGACTGGCACCGGCACATCGTCATCCACGTCGTCGGCCTCGTGCTCTGCCTCTCCATCCTGGTGGTCAACGTGCTGGAGAAGTTCCGCCAGGGGGGCTGGATCACGCTCCTCACCACGGCGCTGCTCATCGCGCTCTGCATCGCCATCCGGCGCCACTACGACGGCGTGAAGCTCGACCTGCGCCGCCTCGACGAGATCCTCTCGGCGCTGCCGGACCGCGCCGCCGCCGAGCCCGGCCCCCTCGACCCCCGCCAGCCCACCGCGGCGCTCCTCGTCGGGAGCTACGGCGGGCTCGGGGTGCACCAGATCCTCTCGCTCCAGCGGCTCTACCCCCGCTTCTACCGGAACCTCGTCTTCCTCTCCGTGGGCGTGATCGACGCCGCGGCGATGAAGGGCGTGGAGGAGGTGGAGGAGGTCCAGCGCCGGACGGAGGAGGCCCTGCAGCGCTACGTGGCGCTCGCCCGGAACCTGGGCTTCCACGCCGAGTACCGCATGCGGGTCGGGGTGGAGGCGGTGGCCGAGG
>JAJYHA010000372.1 GCA_021784995.1 Myxococcales bacterium | reverse complement strand
GCGAGGCCGAGCCGCTCCTCGAGGGCTGCCACCGCCGGGTCGCGGCTGGACGCGTGCTCCGCCATGTCAGCGACCGAGGCGCTCGGCGAGCTCGTCCACCAGCTGGAACGGATCGGCCTGGCGCGCCACGATGCGGCCGGCGATCTCGTCGAGCTGCCCCTGCTCGGCGGCGAGCCGCGCCAGCGCGCCCGCGATGAGGCGCTCGCGGAGCAGCGCCAGGAACCCGGCCCGGGCGCGCGCCACCTCGCGCTCGCGCCGGAGACCGGTCGCCTCCAGGTGGCCGCGGTGCGCCTCGATCGCCTCGGCCAGGTCGCCCACTCCCTCGTCGCGCACGGCCACCGTCTTGACGATGGGGGGCTCCCAGAAGCCCGGCTCGTCCGGGCTCCAGGCGCCCGCGGCGCGCATGCGGTGGGCCGCGTCATGGTCGAGCGCGGGGCGGGTGGCGGTCGAGCGGCGCAGCTCGAGCATCTGCTGGAGGTCGCGCACCGTCCGGTCGGCCCCCTCCCGGTCGGCCTTGTTGACCGCGAAGACGTCGGCGATCTCGAGCACGCCCGCCTTGATCGCCTGCACGTCGTCGCCCATGCCGGGGACCGCGACCACCACCACCGTGTGCGCCAGCTCCGCCACCTCGATCTCGTCCTGCCCGACGCCGACCGTCTCGACCAGCACGACGTCCTTCCCCATGGCGTCCATCACGGTGACCACGTCGGAGGTGGCCCGCGACAGGCCGCCCAGGTTGCCGCGGGTGGCCATGGAGCGGATGAAGACCTCCGGGTCGAGCGCGTGGTCCTGCATCCGGATCCGGTCGCCCAGGATCGCGCCGCCGCTGAAGGGGCTCGTGGGATCGACCGCCACCACGCCCACCTTGCGCCCGGCCGCCCGGTGGTGCGCCACCAGCCGATCGACGAGGGAGGACTTGCCCGCGCCGGGCGAGCCGGTGAGCCCGATCACGTAGGCGCGCCCGGTGCGCGGGTGGAGCGCGCGCAGCGCCTCGCGCGCCGCGGGGAGCCCGTCGTCCAGGTCGCGCATCAGCCGGGCCGCCGCCCGGACGTCGCCTCGCACCACGCGCTCGACGAGCGGCTCCATCCCCCCGCCCTCACTCGCCCTTGAACACCGGCCGCCGCTTCTCCGCGAAGGCCCGCAGCGCCTCGCGCCGGTCGCTCGTGCCCAGGCAGGCCTGGTACATGGAGGTCTCGAAGGCGAGCGCCTCCTCCAGCGGGAGGTGCAGCCCGTCGTCGATGGCGCGCTTCGCCTGCCGGAGCGAGACCGGCGCGTTGCCCGCCACCTGCCCGGCCATCGCCAGCGCCGCGGCGCGCAGCTCTCCCGGCGGGACCACCCGCGACACCAGCCCCCAGGCCAGCGCGTCGACGGCGCCGATCCGCCGCGCCGTCAGCACCAGGTCCTTGGCCCGGGCCACGCCGACGGCGCGCGCCAGGCGCTGCGTCCCGCCGCCGCCCGGGATGATCCCCAGGCCCACCTCGGGGAGCCCCAGCTCCGCCGCCTGGCTCATCACGCGCAGGTCGCAGGCGAGGGCGAGCTCGAGCCCACCCCCCAGGGCGGCGCCGTTGATGGCGGCCAGGAAGACCTTGGGGGAGGTCTCGACGGCGCGCAGCGTGGCGCGCAGGTCGGCCAGGAAGCGCTGCACGTCCGCGTCCGACATGCCGGCCCGCTCCTTCAGGTCGGCGCCGGCGCAGAACGCGCGCTCGCCCGCGCCCGAGATCACGACGCAGCGGAGCGCGCCCTTCCCGGCGGCGCGCGCCAGCTCGGCGCCGAGCCGGTCGAGCGCCGCGCGCGTGATGGAGTTGCGACGCACCTCGCCGTCGAGGGTCCAGACCTCGATCTCGCCCCGGTCCTCGACGATCCAATCCATGTCGGCTGACGCTACCCTCCCGACGGGCGGAGCGCCAGGGTCATGTGCCGGCGGCGGGCGCGCCGGCCAGCAGCGTACGCGCGCCGAGCTCCGCCTGCAGCGCCTTGCCCGGCAGCCGGTGGCCCACCAGGCGCTGCGCCAGCTCGCCGGCCGCGACGAGCAGCGGCCAGTCGACGCCCGTCGGGTGGCCCATGCCGTGCAGCATGTAGATCAGGTCCTCGGTGGCGAGGTTGCCGGCCGCGCCCGGCGCGTACGGGCATCCACCCAGGCCGCCCACCGAGGCGTCGAAGGTGGTGAGACCCGCCTCGAGCCCGACCAGCACGTTGGCCAGCGCGGCGCCGCGGGTGTCGTGCATGTGCAGCGCCAGGCGCTCCGGCGCGACGCGAGCCAGCGAGGCGTCCAGCAGGCGCCGGGTCTGCGCCGGGTTCCCGACGCCGATGGTGTCTCCCAGCGACACCTGGTAGCAGCCCAGGTCGAGGAGGCGCTGCGCGATCGCGACCACGCGCGCCGGCTCCACGGCGCCTTCGTAGGGGCAGCCCCACGCGGTCGAGACGTAGCCGCGCACCCGCAGGCCCCGGGAGAGCGCCGGCGGCACGACGGCCTGGAACGCCGCGAAGGTCTCCTCCACCGACTTGTTGACGTTCTTGCGGTTGTGCGTCTCGGAGGCGCTCAGGAAGACCGCGGCCTCCACCGGGGGCGCGCGCCCGCCGGCCCGGGCGAGCACCTCGAGCAGGCGGCGGAGCCCCGTCTCGTTCGGGACCAGCACTCCGTAGACGAGGCCGGGGCGGACCGGGAGCCGGGCCACCACCTCCGCGGCGTCGGCCAGGGCCGGGATCCAGCGCGGCGAGACGAAGCTGGTCGCCTCGATGCGCGGGAGCCCCGCGTCGGCGAGCAGCTCGACGAAGCGCAGCTTGTCGTCGGTGGGGACCACGCGCGGCTCGTTCTGCAGGCCGTCGCGCGGGCCGACCTCGTAGACCGTGATCGGCGCCGGCGTCACCGCCGCCACTCGTCAGGCCGCCGCCGCGCGCGGGCGGACGTGCTGCCGGATCCACTCGAGGATGGTCTGCGTGGAGGAGCCGGGCAGGAACACCTCCGCGACGCCCAGCTCCTTCAGGCGCGGCACGTCGTCCTGCGGGATGATCCCGCCGCCGAAGACCGCGATGTCGCCCGCGCCCCGGGCGCGGAGGACGTCGATCACCGCGGGGAAGAGCGTCATGTGGGCGCCCGACATGATCGAGAGCCCGACCGCGTCCACGTCCTCCTGGACGGCGGCCGCGGCGATCATCTCGGGCGTCTGGTGGAGCCCCGTGTAGATCACCTCGAAGCCGGCGTCGCGCAGCGCGCGGGCGATGATCTTGGCGCCGCGGTCGTGCCCGTCGAGCCCTGGCTTCGCGACGATGATGCGCAGCGTGCGGTCTTGGGTCATGGTCGGTCCCATCCGGAACCCTCGCGTTGTATCAGAACCGCCCGTCCTCGCGGTAGACGCCGTACACCCGGCGGAACACGTCGCAGATCTCGCCCATCGACGCGTAGACGCGCACGGCGTCGAGGACGGACGGCACCAGGTTGGCGCCCTCGCGGGCCGTGCGCTCGACGGCCCCCAGCGCGGCCTCGACGCGCGCCGCGTCGCGCGCGGCGCGCACCGCACGCAGCCGCTCCACCTGGGCGCGCGCCACCGCCTCGTCGATCTTGAGGAGCCGGATGGGCTCCTCCTCCTCGGCGCGGAAGGCGTTCACGCCCACCACCACCCGCTCGCCGCCCTCGATCTCGCGCTGGAAGCGGTAGGCGCTCTCGGCGATCTCGCGCTGCGGGAAGCCCTCCTCCACCGCGCGGATCATCCCTCCCATGTCGTCGATGCGCCGGATGTATTCCAGCGCGCGCCGCTCCATCTCGTCGGTGAGGTACTCCACGTAGTAGCTGCCGGCGAGCGGGTCGACCACGCGGTCGGCCCCCGACTCGAAGGCGATGACCTGCTGCGTCCGGAGCGCGATCGTCACCGCCTCCTCGGTGGGGAGCGCGTAGGTCTCGTCGAGCGAGTTGGTGTGGAGCGACTGCGTGCCGCCAAGCACGGCCGCGAAGGCCTGGAGCGCCGTCCGCACCACGTTGTTGTGGGGCTGCTGGGCGGTCAGCGAGACGCCGGCGGTCTGCGCGTGCGTCCTCAGCAGCAGCGACTCGCGCCGCCGCGCCCCGAAGCGCTCCCGGAGGGTCCGGGCCCAGATCCGGCGCGCGGCGCGGAACTTGGCCACCTCCTCGAAGAAGTCGTTGTGGACGTCCCAGAAGAAGGAGAGGCGCGGGGCGAAGGAGTCGACGTCGAGCCCGCGATCGACCAGCAGCTGGACGTACTCGAGGCCGTCCGCGAGGGTGAAGGCCAGCTCCTGCACCGCGGTCGCGCCCGCCTCGCGGATGTGGTACCCGCTGATCGAGACCGGGTTCCAGCGCGGCATCTCCCGCGCGCAGTACTCGATGAGGTCGCAGAGCAGCTTCACCGCCGGCCGGGGCGGGACGATCCACTCCTTCTGCGCGATGTACTCCTTCAGCATGTCGGCCTGGAGCGTGCCTCCCAGCTTCTCGCGCGGCACCCCCTGCCGCTCCGCCACGGCCACGTACATGGCGAGCGCCACCATCGCGCTCGCGTTGATGGTCATGGAGGTGGTCACCTCGCCCAGCGGGATGCCGTCGAAGAGCACCTCGAAGTCGCGCAGCGTGGCGACCGAGACGCCCTCCTTCCCCACCTCCCCACGGCTCATCGGGTGATCGGGGTCGTAGCCCATGAGCGCGGGCATGTCGAAGGCGGTGGAGAGGCCGCTCACGCCCTGCTGCAGCAGGTACTTGAAGCGCCGGTTGGTGTCCTCCGGCGAGCCGAAGCCGGCGAACTGGCGCATCGTCCAGAGCCGGCCGCGGTACATGGTCGGCTGCGGGCCGCGCGTGAACGGATAGCGGCCCGGGAACCCGACGTCGCGCGCGTAGTCGGCGTCGCGCCGGCTGGCCGGGTCGAGCACGTCCGGGATGGGGATCCCGGAGTCGGTCTGGAAGGACTCCCGCCGACGCGGCATGCGCGCCAGCGCCTCGGCCAGCTCCTCGCGCGTCCACGCCTCGCGCCCTTCCAGGATCCGGGCCAGCTCCTCGGCCGAGAAGGTGGCGTGATCGGCGCGCGCGGGAGCGGACGGGGTCGGACTGCGTCGCCCGGCGCCACCGTCGCCAGGATCCCCCGCCCGCGCCGCGGACGGCGAGAGCGCCGCCCCGTCCTCCAGGGCCTTCTGGCTCACGATCCACCTCCGGCGTCGTCCTGCGCCGACGCGTAATGTAGGGAGGCGCGGGCGGCCTCGCACGCGGGCGCGCGGCTGGCTCGTTGACAGCCGGTGCGCACGGTCCTATAAGCGCCGATCTTCGGGGAGCTTAGCAGGCGCCGGGGACTCGGGTGAGGTAGCTCAGTCGGCTAGAGCGAGGGTCTCATAATCCCTAGGTCGGGAGTTCGATTCTCCCCCTCACCACCAACCAGCCGTCGACGTCGCCGCATCGGAGGCCCACCGGACCACCGGCGCGGCGCTCCGCCCGTCGCCCGGGCGGTCCACGCGAACGGACGGCGGCGCCTTCACCGGGCGCGGTGCGTGGCGCGGGCGCCCCGCGCGCGAAGCTGGTTAGATGGCGAGCGTGTCCCTCCTCGTCGACCGGCTGGTGGCGCTCGCGTTGCCCCGGGCCTCCTTCTTCCGCGACGGCTTCGGCGACGAGGAGCTGCTCGAGCGCTGGGACGCGGCCGAGCTGCTCCGCCCGCAGTCACCGGCACGGATCCGCTGGTCGGCGCCGCGCACCCGCGGAGGTGTCGAGGCGCGCGACGGGACGTTCGAGAGCCCCGAGCGGCGCCTCGCGGCGCCGGCGCGCTGCGCCCGCGTGCGGCGCATCGGTCCGCCCGGTCCCGCCGCAGCGGAGGTGGTCCTCCTCGCGGCCTCGGGCGACCAGGGGATGCGCGCGCGCGCGTCGTTCGCCCGCCCGCTGGTCCGGCAAGGGATCGCCTCCTGGATCCTCGAGAATCCCTACTACGGCTCGCGGCGCCCGCCCGGTCAGCGCGGCGCGGCGGTCCGGACCGTCTCCGACCTCCTGCTGATGGCGGTGGCGACGGTCCGCGAGGCGCTCGCGCTGCTGGCGCTCCTGCGCGAAGGTGGCGCGCGTCGCCTGGGGATCGCCGGCTACTCGATGGGCGGCAACCTGGCCGCCGTCGTGGCGGGCGCGGCCGGCTTCGAGCTGGCGGCCGTGACCGCGGCCCCCTCCGCCTCTCCGGCGGCGGTCTTCACGGAGGGCCTCCTCCGGCGCTACCCCGACCTCCGCGCGCTCGCGCCCGACGAGGAGAGCGCGCGCACCGCGCTGCGCGCGCGGCTGGCCCGCTTCGACGCCACCCACCTGCCGCCCCCGAAGGCACCCCGCGCCTGCCTGGTGGTGGGCACGCGCGACGACGGCTTCGTGCCGGCGCGCGAGATGGAGCGTCTGGCCGCGCACTGGGCCTGCGAGCTGCGCTGGCTGCCGGCGGGACACGTGACCGCGGTGCTCCTGCACCGGCGCGCCCTGCGCGCCGCCGTGGCCGACGCGCTGGCGCGTCTCTGAAGCTCCGCATCTCCGCGCGGCGCCGGCCACCCTCGATTGCAGCCCGGAGCCGGCGGGCGCTCGCTCTCGTCACGACAACCACTCGGAATCACGGGCCGAAAAAGTGCCAACGCTCAGTCGGACACATGTGCTACACCACGGCCCGCCATCGGTGTACCGGAGTGGAGGTGGCATGCGGCAGAAGATCGAGGTGCGTCCTTCCCTCTCGACGCGAACGGCAGATTTCTGTCCGTGCGAGCTGCCGCTGTCGGAGTCGCAGCCGCCGCGCGACCCGCCGCCCACGCCGCGGAGCGGCGCAGCGCAGCGCATCCGCGAGGCGCTGCGGCGCTGGTTCGAGCAGGAGCTGTGACGGGAGCCACCTAGGCTCGGCGGTCCCCGGCGGCCTCCTCCACCGTCCCGGCCGCCCCCTCGCGACTGTACTGCTCCTCCTCCTGCTCGAGCTCCTCCTCCACCTCCGCGGGAGCCTCGAGGATGCGGGCAACCCGGATGTGGCGCGAGAAGAGGAAGAAGAGCCCGAGGATCGTCTGCTGGGCGAGTTGAACGAGCCAGAGCACGTTCGCGAAGGCGAGGGCGCGCTCACCCGGGCCCGCACCGAAGAGGGAGAGCCCGGCCACGACCGCCGCCTGGAAGGTCCCGACCATCCCCGGGCCGGCCGGGATCATCACCCCGACCACCAGGATCCCCAGCACCGTGTAGGCGTCGAGCAGCCGCAGGTCGAAGCCGAAGCTGCGGGCGAAGAGCTGGATGCCCCAGCCGGTCAGGGCCCAGTAGACGGCGGTGAGCACGAAGAAGGCCGCCACCTTGCGGCGCGAGGGGACGAGGCGCAGCCCGTGGATGAACGCGTCCATCATGCTCGACGCGCGTGCGGCGAGGGTGGGCGAGAGGCGGTCCAGCAGGACGTGCGTGAGGCGCACCGCGCGGGGCCGGTTGCGATGGGCGAGCACGAGGAAGCCCAGCAGCGTCGCGAAGGCCAGGAAGACCACCACCCCGGCCACGCGGAAGGCGTGCAGGCCCCGCGTCCCCTCGGGCACCGCCAGCAGCGTCAGGATGAGCAGCACCGCCGTGAAGAGGCCGTCGGCCACCCTCTCCACCACCACCGAGGAGAGAGCCGCCGACACGCGCAGGTGCGGCCGCTCCGCCACCAGGTAGGGCCTGGCGAACTCGCCGAGGCGAAAGGGCAGGAGGACGAGGGCCATGAACCCCACCGCGGCCGCCGCGTTGAGCCGCGAGAAGGGGACGCGGGCCACCGGCTCCAGCAGGATGCCCCAGCGCACCGTGCGGATGAGGTGGATGACGAGCAGGATCGCGACGTAGGGCCAGAGCCACCGGTAGTCGGCGTGCAGGGTCTCCGCCCAGATGCGATCGAGGTGCTTCCCCCGGAGCGTCAAGACGAGCGCGCCGGCCGAGATCGCGAGCCCCAGCAGTGTCTGGACCAGGCGCTTCATGCGGAACCGGCGCGGGGAGCGCCGGGCGGCGGACGTATACCACGCCCTCACACCACGCGATATCTGGGTGCCTCCCCGCGCGCGACCCGCTCGACCTCCTCGAGGACCCTGCGCGCCATCGCGGCGCGCGTCTCGCGCGAGCCCGAGCCGAGGTGCGGCGTCAGCACCACGTTCGGCAGGCGCAGGTAGGCCGCGGGCACGCGCGGCTCGTCGGGGAAGACGTCCAGCCCCGCCGCGGCCAGGCGGCCGTCGGCGAGCGCCTCCGCGAGGGCCTCGTCGTCCACCACGCCTCCGCGGGCCGTGTTCACGAGCACCGCCCCCGGGCGCATGGAGCGCAACCGCTCGCGGGAGAGCAGGTTGCGCGTGGCCGGCGTGAGGGGGGTGTGCACGCTGACGAGGTCGCTGCGCGCCAGGAGCTCGTCGAGCGTCACTCGCTCCGCGCCCGGGAAGTCCACCGCCCGGGGGCTGGCGTAGAGGATCCGCAGCTCGAAGCCGGCGGCGCGCCGCGCCACCGCCTGCCCGATCTGCCCGAACCCGACGATGCCGAGCGTCTTGCCCGTCACCTGGGTCCCCAGCATCCAGCCCGGATCGAGCTCGGTCCAGGCGCCGGCGCGCACCACGCGATCGCCCTCCGCGACGCGGCGCGCCGCCGCCAGCAGCAGCGCCATGGCCATGTCGGCCGTGGCGTCGGTCACCACCCCCGGGGTGTTGGTGACCAGGAGGCCGCGCGCGCGGCAGGCCTCCAGGTCGACGTGGTTCACCCCGACGCCGTAGGAGGCGACGTGCCGCAGCCGCGGCGCCGCCTCGAGGAGCGGCCGGTCGATCGGATCCAGGTAGGTGGCGACGAGCACCTCCACGTCGCGCAGCTCGGCGAGGAGCGCCGCGCGCGCGGGTGGCCGGTGTGCGTTGCCCCGGATCTCGAAGCGGGCCTCCAGCGCGTCGAGCCGGCCGCCCGGCAGGGCGCGCGTCACGTAGAGGATGGGGCGCCGTGCAGCGGTCACGAGTCCTCCCCGTCGCGCCCGGGCGGCGGACCGTCCGCCGCGCCGTCGCCGGCCCGGGCGCCGGGGATGCGGTACTCCTCCCCGAGCCACTTGCCGAGGTCGATCAGCCTGCACCGATCGGAGCAGAAGGGGAACGACCGGTTCCCCGGACGCGGCGCCGCCGGCTTGCCGCAGATCGCGCAGCGCGCGCTCACCGTCCGGCCCGGCACCGGACGGAGGACGCGCGGTGGCGCCGGCCCGCGCTCACGCGCGCGGGCACGAGGTGGGGGCCTCGTGGAGGAGCGGGGCCAGCGCCGCGCGCACCTCCGCGCCGTCGATCCCGCCCGTGAAGACCTTCCGCACCCGCCCGGCGGCGTCGATGAGGAAGGTGTTGGGGTAGCCGCCGATCCGGTAGGCGTCGGCCACCTTGCCCTGGTCGTCGAGCAGGATCGGATACGTCGCGCCGAACCGCTGCGCGGCCTCGAGGACCACGTCGCGCGGTCCCGACTCCTCGGCGACGCCGAGCAGCTCGAAGCACTTCCCGCGGTTCTCCGCGTAGATCCGGCTCAGCTCCGGCATCTCCTGCTGGCAGGGGCCGCACCAGGTGGCCCAGAAGTTCACGGCCACCACCCTGCCCTTCAGCGACGCGAGCGAGACGCGCCGCCCGTCGAGGTCCGGGAGGCTGAAGGTGGGCGCCGCCACCCCGGCCGGCGCACGGGCGGCCCGGCTGCGGTAGAGGAGGAGCTGCGAGACGGCGATGGCCACCAGCGCGAGCACGGCGAGCTTGAGCCAGCTTCTCATGCGTCTTGGAGTATAGCGGCGCCGGGGAGGATTCGCCCGCCCGGGCCCGCCGCCCGTCACTCGAACCGGAGGGCCTGGATGGGATCGAGGCGGGAGGCCTTGTGCGCCGGGTAGATCCCGAACCCCACCCCGATCGCGCCGCTGAAGCCGACCGCCACCAGGATCACGTCGGCGCGCAACAGGACCGGCCAGCCGAAGGTGGCGGCGAGCCGCCAGGCGATGCCCGCCCCCAGCGCCACGCCCACCACGCCGCCCGCGACGGAGAGGGTCAGCGCCTCCACCAGGAACTGCAGCCGGATGTCCCGGGCCCGGGCCCCCACCGCCATGCGGACCCCGATCTCCCGCGTCCGCTCGGTCACCGAGACCAGCATGATGTTCATGATCCCGATGCCCCCCACCAGCAGCGAGACGGCCGCGATGGCGGCCAGGAGCGTGGTGAGGGTGCGCGTCCCCTCCTGCTGCGCGCTGGCGAGCTCGCTCAGGTTGCGGATGGAGAAGTCGTCGTCGGCCCCCGGCGCCAGGCGGTGACGGTCGCGCAGGAGCGCCTGCACGTCTCGCTCCGCCCGCTCGGCGGCGGTCGCGCTGGCGGCGCTCAGCATGACCACGCCCTGGACGTAGTTCTTGAGGCCGCCCTGGACCTTCTGCTGGAAGGTGGTGACCGGCACGATCACCACGTCGTCGTAGTCCTGCCCGATCGGCGACTGGCCCTTGCGCGCCAGCACGCCCGTCACCGTGAAGGGCACGTTCTTGATGCGGACCACCTGCCCCACCGGGTCGGCGTGCGGGCCGAAGAGCTTGTCGCTGACGGTCTGGCCCAGCACCGCCGACTTGGTCCCGGAGTCGACGTCCGACGCGCCGAAAAGCTCGCCGCGCGCCGCCGCCCAGGTCCGGATCGCGAAGTAGTCGGGCGTGGTGCCCTGCACCGAGGTGGTCCAGTTCTGATCCTCCGAGAGCACCTGCGCGGTCGCCCGCAGGACCGGCGCCGCCCAGCGCACCGCCGGGACCTCGGCCTGGATCGCCCTCAGGTCGTCCCAGGTCACGGTGGGCATCGACCCGAACCCGCCCATCGCGCCGCCCGCCGTCGTCGTCCCGGGGAGGACGACGAGCATGTTGGAGCCCATCGAGGCGAAGGCCTCCTCGACGCGCGCCCTCGCGCCGTCGCCGATGGCGACCATGGCGATCACCGCCGCCACGCCGATCACCACCCCCAGGGTCGTCAGGAAGGCGCGGAGCTTGTTGCGCTGCAGCGCGCGCAGGGCCACCCGGAAGGTCTGGAGCCAGCTCACGGTCCGGCCTCCCCGGCGGCGGCCGCCGGCGGCTCGGCGGCGCGCTGGACGCGCGGCCGGTCGGAGAGCACGCGGCCGTCGCGGAGGACGATCACCCGGGACGTGTACTCGGCCACGTCCGGCTCGTGCGTGACCAGGAGCACGGTCATGCCGCCGCGCCCAGATCGG
>JAJYHA010000375.1 GCA_021784995.1 Myxococcales bacterium | reverse complement strand
TGGCGCGCCGCCGGGCGCGCGGCGCTGGGCCTGTGCCTGGCCCTGGCCGCGCCGGCGCTCGCCTGCCGTGGCGGAGGCCCGCAGGTGGTGGAGATGAAGGTCACGCGCAACGGCTTCGAGCCCCCGTGGGTGCGCGTCGAGAAGGGCCGCCCCGTGGAGCTGCGCATCACGCGGCTCACGGACGAGACCTGCGCGACGGAGATCGTGATCCCGGAGGCGGGCGTCGACACGGCGCTCCCGCTGAACCGGACCGTGTCGGTGCGCTTCACGCCGGAGCGCGCGGGCCGGCTCCGGTACTCGTGCGCGATGCGCATGTTCGGCGGCACCATCGAGGTCCGCTGAGAGATCCCGGCGGCGGGCGCGGGACGCCCCTCTTGGGCGACTCCGCCCGGCGGCGTTGCCAAGCCGACGCACCGATGGTCTTACAGGCGCATGCGAACCTTCGCGCGCTGCGCCTGGGCGGTCCTGGCCTACAACGTGGCGGTCGTCGCCTGGGGCGCCGTGGTGCGCGCCACCGGCTCCGGGGCCGGCTGCGGCCAGCACTGGCCGACGTGCCAGGGGGAGGTGGTGCCGCGCTCCCCCGCGCTCGACACGGCGATCGAGTTCACGCACAGGCTGACGAGCGGCCTCGCCTTCGCGCTGGTCCTGGTGCTCTTCCTCTGGTCGCGGCGCGCCGTCCCGCGCGGCCACAGGGCGCGCACGGCCGCCGCCTTCTCGCTCGGGTTCATCGCGCTGGAGGCGCTGCTGGGGGCGGGGCTGGTCCTCTTCGGCTGGGTCGCGAGGGACGCCTCCACCGGCCGCGGCTGGGCTATGCCCCTGCACCTCGCCAACACCTTCCTCCTGCTCGCGTCGATCACGCTCACCGCGGCCTGGGCCCAGCGCGGCGAGCGGAGCCGCTGGCAGCTCCCGCGCGGCGCGCTGCCGCTGGCCCTCGGCATCTCGGCGGGCGCGGTGCTCCTGGCCGGCGTGACGGGCGCGGTGGCCGCGCTGGGCGACACGCTCTACCCCGCGACCACCTTCGGCGAGGGCTTCCGGCAGGACTTCGCGGGCAGCGCCCACGTGCTGCTGCAGCTCCGCGTGCTGCACCCCTTCGCCGCGCTCCTCGCGGCGGTGATGATCGTGGCGACGGCCTGGATGGCGGTGCCGCTGCGGCGCGACCTCCACGTGGCGCGCGCCGGCAGCGCGCTGGTGGTGCTCGCCTGCGTGCAGCTGCTGGCCGGCGTCCTGAACCTGGTGCTGCTGGCGCCGGTGTGGCTGCAGATCGTCCACCTGGTCCTGGCCGATCTGGTCTGGATCACCCTGGTGGCGATGGCGGGCTGGTCGGTGACGCCGGCCGTGGACGAGCCGGAGCTGCCCGTGGGGCTGCGCGTGACGCAGCCGGGGTAGCCCCGTCCGCCGGGCAGGCCGGCGGGGGATGTGCCGCGGGGCCCGACGGCGAGCGCCGGGAGGGTGCTCCTGGCACGTTGGAGGCGCGGCGCCCCTTGTCCAAGACATCGCCCCGATCGCCGACGCCGTCTGCGATCGGCTCGTCCACGACGCGCATCGCGTGAAGCCCTGGAGATCCCAGGATTCAACCGGATGTTTCGATGGCCATCCGCGTGGGCGACCCACCGTGGTATGGATCGCGCGATGGGCGACCTCGACAAACTGCGCGAGGCGTATCGAGAGCATGGCGTTCCGGGGGTCCTTAGAGGCATCCGCCACCGCGCTCTGCTTCGCTTGGTTGAGACGCTCAAGACGCCACTTCATCGTGGGGCCACCCCTGAGCCCTGTCACGCCTTGTTCGACCGCTTCGTTGAGCAGGTGAACGCGATCCACGGCGCGCGGGTGCTCGAAATTGGCTCACGCGCGCGGTCAGGCAATACCCGGGTCCACCGGTTTCCGACCGGCGAGTACGTTGGCTTCGATGTAATCGCCGGTGAGAACGTCCAAGTGGTCGGGGATGCCCACGCACTCTCCTCGTACTTCCCATCGGATCACTTCGACGCGGTGTTCGGGGTGTCGGTATTCGAGCACCTTGCGATGCCGTGGAAGGTCATCATGGAAATCAACCGGGTCCTCAAGCCCGGGGGTACGGTCTGCGTGTTCACGCATCCGACGTACCCGCCACATGACCGACCGTGGGACTTTTGGCGGTATGGCCCCGAGGCTTTCGAGGTGTTGTTCAGCGCGCCTACCGGATTTCAGCTCGTTGACTGTGCGGAAGGGCTGGCGTGTTCCATCGTGCCACTCGCCAGCGAACCGCCTCTGGTCGGTTTGTGGCGTGAACCGGCCTTCTTGGCTGTGACCGCTCTCGCGCGGAAGGTAGGTCCGCCCGATTCACGGGTGCGCTGGGACGTTCCGTTGCCCGAGGTTCTTTCGACCCGCTACCCCCGGTAGTGGGCCTGTCCTACGAACTGTGCAACCGGGAACTCGTGGCAAGCTCCGTGAGTGAAGTCTACGGGTCGTCTAGAGGGAGCGCGCCGCCGGCGGCACCGGGTCCGGCACGCCCAGCTTGCGCAGGACGATGGCGAGCGGGCAGAAGCGCGTGAAGGAGCTCTGCAGCAGGTTCGCCCCCACGAAGGCCGCGATGAGCAGGAACCAGGTGTTGACGGCCAGGGAGAGGATCACGCTCAACAGCACGAGCGTTCCTGCGAAGGCGTGGACGAAGCGTTCTACGGTCATGTCGTGCTCCTGGGTTCGGTGGTGGTTCCAGACGTAACGGCGTCGAGGTCCGGCTGCTGCGGTCAACGAGGAGCGCCCGCCCGCGCGGGCGCGGCGGCGCATGGGGGCTCGGGCGGGGCCGCCGCCTCGACCGTCGCGCGCGCCAGCGCGCCCTCGCGCTGGAGCTGGGCGGCCCGGCCGTGCCGCGCGACGAGCTCGTAGAGGACGGGCACCGCGAGGCGCGACAGCAGGGTGGCCGCCACCTCGCCCGCCATGAGCGACATGGCGAGCCCCTGGAAGATGGGGTCGGCCAGCATGATGGCGCTCCCCACGAGCACGGCGGCCGCCGTGAGCAGCATGGGCCGGAACCGGACCACGCCCGCCTCCTCCACGGCCAGCGCCAGCGGCATGCCCTCCCGCAGCTTCAGCTCGATGAAGTCCACCAGGATGATGCTGTTCCGGACGATGATGCCGGCCCCGGCGATGAAGCCGATCATGCTGGTGGCGGTGAAGAAGGTGCCGAAGATGCCGTGCGCCGGGAGGATCCCGATCAGCGAGAGGGGGATCGGGACGAGGATCACGAGCGGGATCAGGAAGCTCTCGAACCACCCGACGAGCAGCACGTAGATGAGGATCACCACCGCGGCGAAGGCCAGGCCCAGATCGCGGAAGACCTCGAGCGTGATGTGCCACTCCCCGTCCCACTTGAGGGCGGGGTGTTCGGTGTCGAGCGGGTGCGAGAGCCCGAAGCGGGGGACGGGATCGCCCGCCGAGCTGCGCAGGGCGTCGAGCTTCCGGTTGAGCGCCGCCAGCGCGTAGACGGGGCTCTCGATCCTGCCGGCCAGGTCGCCGAAGACGTAGGACACCGGCATCAGGTTCTTGTGGAAGAGCTCCGGGTCGGCGCGTCCGTCCACGATCCGCACCAGCTCCGAGATGGGCACCGGCCCGTGGACCCCGGGGACGGTGAGCTGCAGGATGCGGTCGAGATCGGCCCGGTCGGCCGGCGCGAGCTGCAGCACCACCGGGATCTGCTGCGCGCCGCGTCCGGCGTGGAAGGTGCCGAGCTGCGCCCCGCCGCCCGCGGCGGCGAGCGTCTGGACCACGGCGGCCGCCTGCACCCCGTGCAGCGCCGCCTTCTCGCGCTCCACCACGAGCGAGATCTGCGGCGCGGTGGGGTTGAGGGAGGAGTCGATGTCCACCACCCCCTCGGTGGTCCGGAAGGCGTCGAGGACCTGGCGCGCGATGCGGTCGCGCTCCTCCTGCGTCGGCCCGTACACCTCGGCCACCAGGGTGTCGAGCACGGGCGGGCCGGGGGGGATCTCGACCAGCTTGAGGCGCGCGCCGCGAGGGTGCGCGATCGCCTCCAGCGCCGGGCGGAGCCGCATCACGATGGCGTGGCTCTGGGCCTTGCGGTCGTCCTTGGGGACGAGGTTCACCTGCAGGTCGGCCTGCTCCGGCGCGTCGCGCAGGAAGCTGTGGCGCACCATGCCCACGAAGGTGAAGGGCGCCGCCACGCCCGCGTAGACCTGGACGTTCCGCGCCTCGGGCTCCTGGAGGACGCGGCGCGCCAGCTCCTGCCCCACGGCCAGGGTCTGCTCGCGCGGGGTGCCGGCCGGCATGTCGAGCTCCACCTGGAACTCGCTCTTGTTGTCGAAGGGCAGCATCTTCACCTTGACCGCGCCGAAGGCCACCAGCGAGGCGGCGGCCAGCAGCAGGAGCACCACGCCGAGCAGGAAGCCCCAGCGCGCGGCGGGCTTCCCGAGCAGGGTCGACATCGTGCGCCGGTAGAGGCGGGTGAGGCGCGTCTCGGGGGCGGTCTCGGGGTGCGCGGCCGGGTCGTCGTGCAGGGGCGCCGGCGGGTCGCGATCGGGGTCGTGCGGGTGGAGGCCGCTGGGATCGGCGGCCGCCGGGTGCGCCTCGTGGCGGAAGACCTTCATGGCCGCCCAGGGGCTCAGCACGAAGGCGATGGCGAGCGAGAAGAGCATCGCCGCGCTGGCGCCGACCGGGATGGGGCGCATGTAGGGGCCCATCAGGCCCCGGACGAAGGCCATGGGCAGGATGGCCGCGATGACCGCGAAGGTGGCCAGGATGGTCGGGTTGCCCACCTCGTCCACCGCGTCGATCACGATGCGGACGAAGGGGCGCCGTGGGCCCGGCAGGTAGATGTGGCGGTGGACGTTCTCGACCACCACGATGGCGTCGTCGACGAGGATGCCGATCGAGAAGATGAGGGCGAAGAGGGTGACGCGGTTCAGCGTGTAGCCGAAGACGTAGGTGAGGAGCAGCGTGAGCGCGAGCGTCACCGGGACCGCCACCGCGACCACCACCGCCGAGCGCCAGCCCATGGCCAGCAGGATGAGGGTGATGACCGAGAGGGTCGCGATGAGCAGGTGCTCGATGAGCTCGTTCGACTTCTCGCCCGCGGTCTCGCCGTAGTTGCGCGTCACCTCCACCCGCATGTCGGAGGGGACGAGGTGCCCGCGCAGCGTCTCGACCTTGTGCATCACCTGCTCGGCCAGGGCGGTGGCGTTCGTGCCCGCGCGCTTGGCCACCACGATGGAGACGGCCTGCTCGAAGCCCGGCTCGCCCTTCTTCGCCGTGAGCACCACGGGCGGCTCCGGCTCGGGGCCGTCCGTCACGCGGGCCACGTCCTCCAGGTAGACGGGGCGGTCGCCCCGCGTGGCGACGACGACGCGCCGGAGCTCGCGGGCCGAGAGCACCCAGCCCTTGGCCTCCACGATCACCCGCCGGTCGCCCGCCACCATGGCGCCCGCCGGGAGCTGCGCCTGGGCGGCGCGCAGCGCCGGGTCGAGCTCGGCGACGGAGACGCCGAGCGTCCGGAGCCGCTCCGGCTGCGGCTCGATGCGGACCGTCCTGGCCGCCGCCCCCAGCACGCGCACCTGCGCCGTCTGCGGGACGTCGGCGATCTGCCGCGCCACCTCGTCCGCCACGCCGCGCAGCTCGCCCGGCGCGCGGTCGCCGCCGTGCAGCGTCAGCGTGAGGAACGGGACGTCGTCGATGGTGAGGAGGCGGACGACCGGCGTCATGGCGCCGGGCGGCAGCAGCTCGGGATGCGCCGACAGCTCCTGGTGCACCTTCACCAGGCTGGGCTCGAGCGGCTCGTTCACCTTGAACCGGACGGTGAGGAACGCCACCCCGGTGCGGCTCGTGCTGTAGAGGTACTCGACCCCGGGGATGCCCCACATCCGCCGCTCGAGCGGGGTGGTGAGCTGCGTCTCCACCTCGCGCGCCGGCGCCCCGGGCATGGGGACGATGACGTCCACCATGGGCACGACGATCTGCGGCTCCTCCTCGCGTGGCGTGAGCAGCACCGCCACCAGGCCCAGCAGCAGCGACGCCAGCACGATGAGGGGCGTCAGCTTGCTCCGGAGGAAGGTCCGCGCGAGGCGGCCCGCCGTCCCGACCCTGTGCTCACTCTCCACGAACGACCTCCACCGGCTGGCCGTCGCGCAGCGCGCCCGGGTGGTCGATCACCGGCTCGTCGGCGCCCAGCCCCGCGCGGACGGCCACCTCGTCTCCCGTCATGTCGCCCGGCGCGATCCAGCGCAGGCGCGCCTTCCCGGCGTCGGCGACGAAGACGCCGACCAGGTCGCCGCGCTGCACGACCGCGCTGCGCGGCACGACGCGGGTGGCCGCCGGGGCCGCCCCCGGCACCTCGATGCGCGCGAAGGCGCCCGAGCGGAGCCCGCCGGCCGAGAGGATCCGGGCGCGCAGCAGGCGGCGGTGCGACACGGCGTCTCCGCCCGGCGTGAGCGCCGTCACCTGGGCCTGGCCCTGCTGCCCGTCGGCGCGCCAGCGGATGCGCTGGCCGATGGCGAGGCCCTTCGACTCCTCCTCGGAGAGGGTGGCCTGCAGCTCCAGGCCGGCGCCCTCGACGTCCACCAAGGGTTGCCCGGGGCCCACGAGGTCGCCCCGCTGGACGCGGCGCGCCTGCACCATCCCGTCGAAGGGTGCCCGGAGCTGGGTGTAGCCGAGGCTCGCCTGGGCGGCGGCGACCGCGGCGGCCGCCTGGGCCCGCTGCGCCTGGGCCGACTCCAGCTCGAAGGGGGTGGCGGCGCGTTGCGCGACCAGGTCGATCATGCGCCGCTCGTTCACGCGCGCGTTGGCGAGGGCGGTCTCGGCCGCCGCGAGCTGCGCCCGGACGTCCTCGTCGCGCAGGGTGACGAGGAGCTGGCCCTGCTTGACGCGCATGCCCTCCTCGACCTCCACCGACCGGATCTGGGCCGAGAGGCGGGTCGAGATCGTGGCGTGGTGCTCGGCGGCCACGCTGGCGGCCAGCCAGGCGCCCGCGGTGCCCGGCGGCACCGGCCTCGCCAGGTGGACCTTCACCGGCGCGGAGAGCGGGGCGGGGGGGCCCTCGGCCGCGCGGGCGGGCGCGGCGGCGAGGGCGGCGAGGCTGAGCAGGGCGGCGGCGACGCGCATCATGACTTCACTCCTTCCACGGGCTCTCCCAGGGCGAGCTGCAGCTGCGCGCGCGCGACGCGCGCCTCCAGCTCGCTCCGGAGGAGGAGGGCCCGCGCTCCCACCAGGCCCACCTCCGCGTCGAGGACGTCGGTGAGGGGCAGCAGCCCCTGACGGTGGCGCGCGGTCCTCAGGTCGCGCGCCGACTCGGAGGCGGAGACCGCCTCGCGGGCCGCTGCCATGCGGGTGTCGGCGGTGGTCACGGCGCGCCGCGCCTCGGCCACCTCGTTCTGCGCCTGCTGCTCCTTCCAGCGGGCCGCGCTCTCGGCGGCGCTCGCCCGCGCCTCGGCGGCGCGCGTGGAGCGGAAGTCGGAGAGGTCGAGCTTCCAGCGCGCGACGAGCGCGACCGTGAACCAGGTGGCGCCCTGGTCGGGGGCCGAGCGCAGCGTGTCGACGCTGCCCTGCGCCAGGACCTCGGGCAGCACGTTACCGCGCGCGCCGCCGACGGCCTCCTCGGCGGCGCCGACGCGGAGGCGGGCCGCCCGCAGGTCGGCGCGGTCGGCCGGCACCGAGACCTGCTCCGGTCCCGGCGCGGCGAACGCCGCCGGCGTCGCCGATGCGACCACCGGCGTGACCAGGTCGGCGTGGCCGGCCTCGCGCCCGGCGAGCAGCGTCAGCCCCGCCCGCGCGTCGGCGAGCCGCTGGGCGGCGGCCGCGTGCTCGGCGTCGGCCTGTGCCCGGAAGGCGGTGGCCCGCGCCACGTCGGCGTCGAGCGCGAGGCCCTTCTGGGCGCGGGCGCGGACGAACTGCTCCGTGTCGCGCGCGTGCGCGAGCACGTCCTCGGCGAAGCGCAGCCCTTCGGCCGCCACCTGCGTCCCGAAGTAGGCCTGGACCACCGCCAGCGCCATCTCCTGCTTGCGGCGCTCGTGGGAGCTCTCCTCCGCGTCCGCCTGCAGGGACGCCGCGCGACGCCCGGCCGTCATGCGGCCGCCGGTGTAGATGGGCTGCTGGATCGACGCGCCGAGGCCGATCCCGCCGATGGGGTCGGGCGCGTTGAGGCGGCTCGGCGCGAAGTCGGCCTGCGTGATCTTCTGCTCGTCGAGCCGGATGCCGAAGGCGCCGACCGGTTCGTCGGTGGCGACGGCCCTGGCGGTGGCGACGAACTTGGGGAGCCGCGCGTCACGCGCTGCTTCGGCGTCGGCGCGCGCGGCCTCGACCTGGCCGGCGCTGGCCGCGATCCCTGGGTTCTGGCTCCACGCCGCGCGGATGGCCTCCTCGACGGAGAGCCCGGCCGGACGCGCGGCGGAGGGCAGGGCGAGAAGCAGGGCGGCCAGCCCCGGGAGGGCTACCGCGGTGACGGGTCGTCGGACGGGGCGTTCGGCGTGCACGGTCGTTCAGAGCCTCCATTGCGCCGGGCGGATTCAAGGACTTCGACGGGAGCCAGCGAGCCGGATCGGGTGCGGCCGGGCCCAGCGGCGTGTCAGGAGGTGGAGAACCAGCGCGGGGCGACGGCCTTGGCGACCTCGAACCATAGCAGGCTGGCGAGGCCGAGCCCGATGGCCAGCGCGAGGTCGTCCGGGCGTGTCACCCCGAAGCGGAAGATGCCGCGCACCGGCGGCACGGCGAGCGAGAGGATCAGCGTCAGCGCAGCCACCCCGACCACCATCCAGGCGGCCCTGTTCCGGGATCCCAGGGTTCGCAGGACGGTCCGCGACCAGGAGCGATTCACGAGGATCAACGCGAGGTTGCCCGCGATGAGCGCCGCGAAGGCCAGGGCGCGCCCGGAGGGGGCGGAGCCGGTGTGCGCGCTGCCGAGGCGGAAGGCGAGGACGCTGGCCGCGAGCACCGAGAGCCCCTGCAGCACCGAGATCGCGACGAGCCGGCGGCCGAAGAGCGGCGCGCCGATGGGCCGGGGCGGACGCCGCATCACCCCGGGATCGGCCGGCTCGGCCTCGAAGGCGATGGAGCAGGCGGGATCGATGATCAGCTCCAGGAAGACGATGTGGACCGGGAAGAGGACCAGGGGCCAGCCCAGGAGCACCGGGAGCAGCGCGATGCCGGCGACCGGCACGTGGACCGCCACCACGTAGGCCATCGCCCGCCGCAGGTTGTCGTAGATGCGTCTCCCGAGCCGCAGGGCCGCGACGATGGAGGTGAAGTCGTCGTCCGTCACCACCAGCGAGGCCGCCTCGCGCGCCACGTCCGTCCCGCGTCCGCCCATGGCGACCCCGATGTGCGCCGCCTTGAGCGCCGGGGCGTCGTTCACGCCGTCGCCGGTCATGGCCACCACCTCGTCCTCCTCCCGGAGCGCCTGCACGAGGCGGAGCTTCTGATCCGGGGCGACGCGGGCGAAGATGGCGGTGCGGGCGAGGCGGGGCCGCAGCTCCTCGGAGGAGAGCGCCTGCAGCTCCCGCCCCGTGACGACGTCGTCCGCCGGCAGGCCGATCCGCCTGCCGACGGCGCGGGCCGTCTCCGGCGCGTCGCCCGTGATCATCACCACGCGGACGCCCGCCCGGGCGCAGTCCGCCACCGCCTCCGGCACCCCGGCCCGGACCGGATCCTCGAGGGCCACCAGCCCGACCAGCTCGAAGTCGAAGCCGTGTTGTCCGGGTGGCAGGTCGGAGCGGTCGAACCGGGCGCGCGCGACCCCCAGCACCCGCAGCCCCTCCGCCGCCATCTCCGCGACCCGTGCCTGGACCTCGGCCCCCTGCGCGGGCGCGAGGTGGCACAGCTCGGCGATCGCCTCCGGAGCGCCCTTGGCCGCCACCACCGCCGGCCCGCCGCCGGGTGCCCTCCAGACCTGGGAGACGGCCAGGAGGTCGGGGGAGAGGGGGTACTCCCGCAGGAGCTGCCACGTCGCGTGGAGGTGGTCGGTGCCGATCAGCGCCTGTCGGCCGAGGCGCGCGAGGGCCACCTCCATGGGGTCGAACCCCTCGGCCTGGCTGGCCAGGATCGCGAACTCGAGCACCTCGTGCACGGCCTCGGGCAGCGGCCCGCCGTCGAGGGCGTGGAGCGTGCCGGGCGCCCACAGCCGCGCCACGCGCATCCGGTTCTCGGTGATGGTCCCGGTCTTGTCCGCGCACAGGACGGTGGCGGCCCCGAGCGCCTCGAGCGCGGGCAACCGGCGCGTCAGCACCCGGCTCCGGGAGATGCGCCAGGCGCCCAGGGCCATGAAGATGGTGAGGACGACCGGGAACTCCTCCGGCAGCATCGACATGGCGAGGGCGACGCCGGCCAGCACCGCCTCCAGCCAGTCGCCGCGCGAGGCACCGTGGACGAGGACCAGCACCGCGCAGAGGCCGAGCCCGAGGGCGGCCATGGCGCGCACGACGCGCCCCACCTCCTCTTGCAGCGGCGTCCGACCGGTCTCGATCGTCGCCAGCACGGTGCCGATGCGCCCCATCTCGGTCCGCGCTCCGGTGGCCCGCACCAGGGCCAGCCCGTGCCCTCGCACCACGAGCGTCCCCGCGTACAGGTAGGGGAGGTCGTCGCCGCCCGGCCGGACGTCGGAGGAGGGTGGGTCCACGACCCGCTTCCGCACCGGGACCGACTCCCCGGTGAGCAGCGACTCGTCCACCTCGAGGTGAGCCGCCTCGACCAGCACCGCGTCGGCTGCGACGCGGTCGCCCTCCGCGACGACGAGGAGGTCGCCCCGGACCACCTCCCTGCCGGCGATGCGCCGCCGGCCGCCGTCGCGCACGACCAGCGCCCGCGGGCTGCTGAGGTCCTTCAGCGCCGCCAGGGCGCGCTCCGTCTTCCGCTCCTGCACCAGGGTGATGGCGATCACCACCACGACGCAGGAGAGCAGGATGAGCGCCTCCTGGACGTCGCCGAGGAGGAGGTAGGCGCCCCCGGCCACCACGAGCAGGAGGAGCATCGGCTCCCGCATCACGTCGAGGATCGTGCGCGCGAGCCCCCGCGCCCGATCCTGGGTCAGCTCGTTGGGACCCTCCTCCTCCAGGCGCGCCGCGGCCTGCGCCCCGGTGAGCCCGGCTGGGGGGGCGGGCGCGGCACGGGTGGTGGTCATGGCGTTCCAGCACCGTAACGGCTCCACCTCCACCGGGCCATGGCGCCGATTGACGCACGGAACGGCCACACCTGCCAGTTGCGGCTCCTTCGACGGTGCGTCATATGGTCCCGATGCGACGCTCGCCCC
>JAJYHA010000379.1 GCA_021784995.1 Myxococcales bacterium | reverse complement strand
TCCACGAAGGGGATCGGCCGCCGCTCGCCCTCGACGTTCCCGAGCAGGCCGACGCCCTTCTTGCGCATCGCCCACACCCGCGCGATGGCGCCGCCGCGGGCCACGGTGTGGCCGCGCCGCCCGCGCCCGCCGCCGCCCGCGCCCAGCGCCGCGACGAGCCGCGCGACGCGCGCCTCGACCTCGCCCGCGTCGTCGCCCACGAACTCGATGAGGTTCACGGCGTGCGCCGGCCCCTCCGGGTCGTCGGGGAAGAACTCGGCCACGTCGCTCCACAGGATGTCCTTGCGGGCGAGGGCGAGGACGGTGCCGTCGACGGTCTCGATCGAGGACGGGCCGAACGCCATCAGCGCCGGCGCGTCGCGCAGCGCGCCGTCGAAGTCGCCGTAGCGGAGGTTCACGAGTGCGGCGTGCCGGGGGATGGGGAGCAGGTTGACCCTGGCCTCGACCACGAGCCCGAGGGTCCCCTCGGAGCCGCAGAGCACGGAGTTCAGGTCGAAGCGGCCGCGCGCGTCGCGCACGTGCGCGAGGTCGTAGCCGGTGAGGCAGCGGTTCAGCTTCGGGAAGTGGCGCCGCACGAGCTCGGCGTTCTCGCGCGCGATGTCGTCGACCGCGCGGTGGACCGCGCCGACGAGGTCGTCGCGCGCGCGGATCGACGCGAGCTCGGCGTCGTCGATCGGCGACGAGCGCCAGAGCGTCCCGTCCGTGAGCACGGTGGCGAGCTCCAGGACGTGGTCGCGCGTCTTGCCGTACACGACCGACCCCTGGCCGCTCGCGTCGGTGTTCACCATCCCGCCGAGGGTGGCGCGGTTCGAGGTCGACAGCTCGGGCGCGAAGAAGAGCCCGTGGCCGGCGATCTCGGCGCCGAGCTGGTCCTTCACCACGCCGGCCTCGACCCGCGCCCAGCGCTCCGCCGGGTTCACCTCCAGGATGCGGTTCATGTGGCGCGAGACGTCCACCACGATCCCGTCGGTGAGCGACTGGGCGTTGGTGCCGGTGCCGCCCCCGCGCGGCGCCAGCTTCACCGCGTGGAAGCGCGGGTCGGCCGCGAGCCGGACCACGCGCTGCACGTCGCGCGCGTGGCGCGGGAACACCGCCGCCTGCGGCGGGATCTGGTACACCGAGTTGTCGGTCGCGAGGACCGTCCGGTCGGAGTGGGCGGTGGAGGCGTCGCCCTCGAACCCGGACCGCCGCAGCTCGTCGAGGAAGCGCGCGTAGGTCGGGGCGGCCGGCGCCGGCGCTCGCAGCCGCGGGATCACGCCGCCTCGCCGGTCCGGCGCGTGTCCGTCGCGCGCGCCGCCTCGTCGCGCGCCCGCGCGGCGCGGCTCGCGACGACGATGCCGATCGCGCCGGCCGCGGTCAGGGCCGCCAGCGGCAGCAGGCCGAGCGCGTAGCTGCCGGTCCGGTCCTTGATGACGCCGAGCAGGTAGGTCCCGCCGAAGCCGCCGAGGTTGCCGATGGCGTTGATCTGCGCGATGCCCGCCGCGGCGGTCGCCGACGACAGCCAGCCCGTGGAGAGGGCCCAGAACGGGCCCTTGAAGCAGTAGGTGCCGACGACGGCGGCGCACAGGACCATGAGCGTGAGCGGGAGCGATCTCGCGGGGATCGCGGCCAGCAGGCTGACGGCGATGAGCGCCGAGGGGAGGGCGGTGTGCCACGTCCGCTCGCCCGTGCGGTCGGAGCGGCGGCCCCAGAGCACCATCGCGACCGAGGCGACGCCGAACGGCACCGAGTTCAGGAGCCCGGTCTGCATGTTGGTGAGCCCGTGCGCCTTGATGATCTGCGGCTGCCAGATCGAGAGGCACACGCTCGCGCCGGTGCCGCCCGCGTACACGATCGCGGCGACGAGGACGTACGGGTTCGAGAGCACGCGCCAGAGCGAGCCGTGGGGCACGGTCGGCACGCGGGGCTGCTCCGCCTCGAGCGCCGCGCGGAGCCACGCGCGCTCCTCGGCCGGCAGCCACGTCGCGCGCGCCGGCGAGTCGGGGAGGAGGAGCAGCGCCGCGAGGCCGAGCAGGACCGCCGGGATCGCCTCGACGAGGAACATCCACTGCCACCCCTTCAGCCCGGCGAGGCCGTGGAGGTCCAGCAGCACCGCCGAGAGTGGGGAGCCCAGGAAGCTCGACGCCGGGATCGCCACCATGAAGACGGCGACGATGCGCGCGCGGTACCTCGCGGGGAACCAGTAGGTCAGGTACAGGATCACGCCGGGGAAGAAGCCGGCCTCCGCGGCGCCGAGCAGGAACCGCAGCGCGAGGAACGACCTCGACCCGGAGATGAGCACCATCCCGGAGGAGATGAGGCCCCAGGTGATCATGATGCGGGCGATCCAGAGCCGCGCGCCGACCTTCTGCATCACGAGGTTGCTCGGCACCTCGAACAGGAAGTACGAGACGAAGAAGATGCCGCCGCCGAGGCCGAACTGCGCGGCGCTCAGGCCGAGGTCCTTGTTCATCTGCAGCGCCGCGAACCCGACGTTCACGCGGTCGACGTACGCGATGAAGTAGCAGAGCATCAGGAACGGGACGAGGCGCCAGGTGATCCGCCGCATCGTCCTGGCTTCGAGCTCGGCATCCGTCGGCATCGTGGGGTCCTCTGGAGGGCTGGGCGGCCGGGACCGCCGGTGGGAAGGGTGGCGCACGGGCGCAGGGAGCGAGGTCAGCCGGCGTGGCGACGCGGGTCCGCGGCGACGTGCAGCGGCGCGTGGTCGTCCGTGCCGAGCCGCCGCTGCGCGTTCTCGAGGTGCCCCGCCATCGCCGCGCGGGCGCGCTCCGGCGCCCCGGCCTCGATGGCGACGAGGATCTCCCGGTGCTCCTCGAGGACGTCGCCGACCGACGCCGGGAGGTGCCGCGCGGTGTGCTCGACCGCCTCGCGGATCGCGGCGCCGAGCTCGTCGGACAGGAAGGCGAGGAACGAGGCGTAGAGCGCGTTGCCGGTGGCGGACGCGACCGCCGCGTGGAAGCGGCGGTCGGCCTCGACGCGGCCCTCCGCGCGCACCATGTCGGCGAGGGCCCGCCGCAGGACCGCCAGATCGTCGCGCGAGCGTCGCGTGGCCGCGAGGGACGCCGCCGCGACCTCCACCGCGAAGCGCAGCTCGAATGCGTCGTGCAGGCGCGCGTCGCGCGCCGCCAGCCGGAACGCCCGCCGCCCGGCGCCGCGTGACACGAAGAGCCCCGCCCCCTGCCGGCTCTCGACGAGCCCATCGGACCGGAGCCGGGCCACGGCCTCGCGCACCACCGTGCGGCTGACGCCGAACCGCGCGACGAGCTCCCGCTCGGTGCCGATGCGGGCGCCGGGCGCGAGCCGGGCGCCCCTGACGTGCCGCCGGAGCTCCTCCGCGACGAAGTCGGCGAGGTGCGCGGGGCGGGGCGCGGGTCGCGGCGGTCTCATAGGATAATCATACAAACCTGAGCTCACTTTACACCAGGGCGGCCGTGCTTGCACCAGGCGCCCACCTCCACCGACGAAGGCACACGGGTGCGCGAAGGACTTTGACCGTACGTGGATCGTGCTCGAAGATGGGCGGAGCTGTCGCGATGATCGCGCAGCCAGGACCGGGAGGGAAGGGATGACGAGAAGGATAGCCGTCGCTGGGCTTCTGTCGGTCGCGCTCGGCGCCGGATGCGGTGGAGGTGGCTCCTCGAGCGGCGGGAGCCTGCAGCAGGCCGACGTCGATCTGATCAGCAGCAGCATCGCCGACGCCCTCGCGAACAGCGGGGCTTCCAGCGGCACGTCGTCCACCGCGCTCACCGTGGCGGTCCCGCAGGCGGCGGACCTGTCCACGAGCGCGGCGGTGAACTACGTGGTGGCCTGCCCCGTGGACGGCCACGTCACGACGACGGGCAACGTCTTCGCCTCCTGTCCCACGCCGCCGGCCACGGGCGCGTGCACGCTCTCCGGCGCGGTCACGATCAGCTACGGTGACCGGACGAACAACATCAACGACTGCACCTACGCCAACGACCTCGTGGTCGACGGCTCCCTGTTCCTGACGCTCTCGGGGACGGCGAGCGGCACCGCCATCACGCTCTCGGAGTCGTTGACGGGGAGCCTCGGGCTCTATCGAAAGGGCCCGACGGGCGGACTCGTCCCGATCGACGTGAACGGCCTGAGCTCCTGCTTCGTGTTCCTGACGGCCAAGCTCCCGGAGCGGACCATCACCGGCGACGTGTGCGGGGTCGCGGTGAACCGCACGTTCTGAGCCGTCGCCCGGGCCGCGGGACCGGAACCGGTTCCATCGGGCGGGGGAGTCCCGGGCACCGCCGCGGCACCTCCGTGCGCCGGCGCGCTGCGGCGCGCAGGCCGATCTGGGGTTGCGGCAGGCGAACGCGCGTGCGAAACGGTTCGCTGAACCCGCAGGACCGGAGGAGACACCCAACGTGAAGACCTCGCGCCTCGCTACCCGCCTCGTGCTGTGCGCCGCGCTGGCGGGGACGCTCGTCGCCCGGACGGCGTCCGCCCAGTCCCCCGCAGCCGCCAGGCCGGTCGTCGTGCTGCTCGCGACGGGCGGCACCATCGCCATGAAGATCGACCCGGTGAAGAAGGCGCCCGTCCCGGCGATCTCGGGCGAGGATCTCCTCGCGACCGTGCCCGAGATCGGGCAGGTGGCGCGCGTGGAGGTGCAGAACCTCTCGAACGTCCCGTCGGACTACATGGACCCGGAGCGCTGGGTGGGGCTGGCCCACGCGGCGCAGGCGGCGCTGGCGCGGCCCGAGGTGGCCGGCGTCGTCGTCTCCCACGGCACCGACACGCTGGAGGAGACCGCCTGGTTCCTCGACCTGACCGTGGACAGCCCCAAGCCGATCGTCCTGATCGGCGCGCAGCGGAACGCGTCGGAGCGCGACTTCGACGGCCCGCGGAACCTCGTCAACGCGGCGCGCATCTGCGTGTCGCCCGACGCGCGCGGCAAGGGCGCGATGATCGCGCTCAACGACCAGATCAACGCCGCCCGCGAGGTCACCAAGACCAACACCTCCACGCCGGAGACCTTCAAGTCGGGCGACCTCGGCTTCCTGGGCGTCGCCGACGAGGACCGCGTGGTGTTCTACCGCGCCCCGCTGCGTCGCCAGCACGTGCCGCTGCGCGACGTCCAGGGACCGGACGGCAAGCCCGCGCCGCTCCCGCGGGTGGACATCGTCGCGATGTACGGCGGCGCCGACGGCGCCCTGGTCCGCGCGGCGCTCGCCGCGGGCGCGAAGGGGATCGTCATCCAGGCGCTCGGCTGGGGCAACGTGAACGTCCCGCTCATGCAGGGCATCAAGGAGGCGATCGCCAGGGGCGTGCCCGTGGTCATCACGAGCCGCGTGCCCAACGGGCGCGTCCTGCCGCACTACGGCTTCGAGGGCGGCGGCAAGACCCTGCGCGACGCCGGCGCGGTCACGGGCGACGACCTTTCGCCCGTGAAGGCGCGAATCCTCCTGATGCTCGCGCTCCAGACCACGCGCGATCAGAAGGAGCTGCAGAGGATGTTCGATCGCTGAGCGGTCGGGGCCTGCGCGGGGCGCCTCCCGGTAGGCGCCCCGCCCCCTGGCCGCCCGCCCGGCGCGCCTACTGGAGCACCGCCCCGCGCGTCTCGGGCACGAGGAAGATGGAGAACCCGCCCAGCACGAAGGCGATGGCCGTGATGGTGAGGGCGCCGCCCACGCCGTACCGCCCGGCGAAGTAGCCGATCACCGTGGGGGCGATGGCGCTCACCATGCGACCGGTGTTGTAGGTGAAGCCCACCGCCGACCCGCGCGCGCGGGTGGGGAAGAGCTCCGAGACGAAGGCGCCGAAGGCGCTGAAGTACCCCGACCCGAAGAAGCCGACGAACGGCCCCATGATCATGAGGACGGCAGGGTTGCGCACGTGGCCGAAGATCACCACCAGCACCGCCGACACGAAGAGGTAGGCGGCGAAGGTGGGGCGCCGGCCGAGCTTGTCGGCGATGAAGCCGAAGCTGACGTAGCCGAAGAAGGCTCCGACCATCATCGGGATGACCCAGATCGGCGCCCGGACCGCCGACAGCCCGGCGCCGCCCTTCGCGACCGGGCTGGAGAGGAACCCCGGCATCCAGGAGAAGAGACCCCAGTAGGCGAACATGACGAAGCTGCTGATGAGCGTGCTCGCGAGCGTGTAGCGCAGCAACCCGGGGCCGAAGATCTGCAGGAAGCTGCCCGCGGGGCGGCGCTCGTCGGTGCGCTTGCGCTTCTCGGCGACCCAGACCTCGGACTCCTTCACCTTGGTCCGGATCCAGACCGTGAAGAGGGCGGGCAGGATGCCGACGAAGAACATGGCGCGCCAGCCGAAGGCGGGCAGGACGGTGGCGGCGGCGATGGCCGCGAGGATGTAGCCGATGGCCCAGCCTCCCTGCATCAGGCCCACCGCCTTGCCGCGGTGCTGGGCGGGCCACGTCTCCGAGACCAGCAGCGCGCCCGAGGCCCACTCGCCGCCCATGCCCAGGCCGAGGAGGGTGCGGGCGATGGCGAGCTGGACCAGGTTCTGGGCGAGGCCCGAGAGGCCGGAGCAGAGGGAGAAGACCAGCACCGTCAGCATGAGCGCCTTCTTGCGCCCGATGCGGTCGGCCACCGCGCCGAAGATGATGCCGCCGAACGAGGAGGCGAACAGCGTCACCGTGACCATGAAGCCGGCGGCGGAGGGCGCGTGCCCCCACTCCTTCATGATGGACGTGAGGCAGAAGGCGTACAGGAGCACGTCGAAGGCGTCGAGGGCCCATCCCATCTGCCCCGCCGCGAGCACGTACCACTGCTCCCGCTTGATCTCCCTCCACCAGGGGGCGGCCGATGCGGCCGGTGAGCCGAGCTCGCTCATGTCGATCTCCTTCGATGCGTGTGGTGATCCCGCCGTGTCCTTCGCCCGTCACGCTCCCGAGGGGCCGGCCGGCTCGAGCAGCGTCAGCCGGCGCGCCGCTCGCGCGGGATCGTCGAAGAGGTCGATGCCGACCTCGAGCGCGCTCCCGAGCAGGCGCACCCCTCCGTCGGGGAGGAGCTCGAAGGGGCGGTCGTGGCCGGGCACCACCACCCGCGCCAGCTCGCGCACGCGGCGGTAGTTGGCCGGGGCCGTCTCGGCCGAGAAGAAGGAGGGCGGCGGCGCGCCGCGCACGAAGTCCCAGGCGTTCTTGACGGCGTCGCTGGCGAGGAGCACGCCCTCGTCCCGCACGAGCAGCCCCGTGGTGCCGGGCGTGTGGCCCGGGAGCTCGACGGTGACGATCCCCGGCGCGAGCTCGTCACCGCCGCCGACCGGGACCAGCCGCTTCCCGAGGTGGCCGACCAGGGCGCGAGGGACGAAGGGGTCCCGCCGCGCGAGGTAGTCGCCCTCCACGACGTAGCGCCACTCGGCCCGGGAGACCGCCACCTCGCACCCGAACAGCTCCGCGTTGACGACGTGATCGTAGTGGAAGTGCGAGGCGAAGATCAGGTCCACGTCCTCCGGCGCGAGCCCGCAGCCCGCGAGCTGCTGGAGGAGGAGGGGACGGTCGCCGTACGAGCCGGTGTCGAAGAGGATGTTCTTGCCGCCGGCGCGGAGCAGCACCACGCTGCACCAGCCGAGCGCGCCACGCCCCGAGGAGACGGGCACGCCCGGCAACAGGATCCGGTAGATTGAGCCCACGGCGCCTCCCTCGCGCGTCCACCATTAGCAGGGTGCCGGGCCGGCGTCACCAGCGGCGAACGGAGGAACGTCCTTGACCACCGCCGATCCCTCTCCACGCCCGTTCCGCGTCCCGCGGTGGAGCTTCACCGACTGTTGCGGCCCGGGCGCTCCGGCACGGCCTGTCGCCGTGGCCGGCGGCGATCCCGGGGCAGAGGAGCGAGGGGACGGCACCGCGGGGCCCGGCCCGGCCCGCCAGTACCCGGCGCCGCCGCCCGTCGTGAGTCCCGTCGCCGGGCTCATCGACCTGCACGTGCACTGCGCACCGGACGTCTTCGGGCGCGCCCTGGACGACGTGGACGCCGCACGGCTCTACAGGGACCGGGGCATGGAGGGCTTCGTCCTCAAGGCCCACACGCTCGTCACCGCCGACCGCGCCTGGCTGGCGCGACGCCAGGTCCAGGGAGTTCTGGCCTTCGGCGGGATCGTCCTCAACGGCGCGGTCGGGGGCCTGAACGCCGAGGCGGTCGAGTGGATGACGCGCGTGCAGGGTGGGCTCGGCCGCGCGGTCTGGTTCCCGACCTTCGACGCCGACCACCACGTCCGCCACTTCAAGAACGGGCCGGAGGGGATCCGGGTCCTCGACGAGCGGGGAGCGGTGCTGCCCTCCGTGCGCCAGGTGCTGGCGTGCTGCGCCCGCCACGATCTCGTGGTGTGCACCGGGCACCTCGGGGCCGACGAGGCGCTGGCGGTGGTCCGCGCGGCGCGCGAGGCGGGCTGCACCCGCGTGAGCGTGACGCACGCCCTGCTCGAGGTGCCGGGGTTCACGCTCGCGCAACTGCGCGAGGCGGCGGAGCTGGGCGCCCGCCTCGAGCTGGCGGCGGTGGGACCGCTCATGGGGCCGGCGGCGCACGTGGCCTGGATGCGGCCCTGGCGGCGGGTCGACTATCGTGAGATGGCGCAGTCGGTCCGCGCGATCGGAGCGCGCCACTTCCACCTCTCGACCGACCTGGGTCAGGCGGGGAATCCCATCCCGGCGGATGGCTACGCGCTGCTGGTCGAGGGGCTCGTGGCGGAGGGGATCACCCGCGACGAGATCCGCGTGATGGGGCGTGAGGTGCCGGGCGCGCTGCTGATGGGCTGAGAACGGCGAACGGGCACCGTCGGCGGTGCCGCAGAGGGCGTGAGACGACCGAGCTCGACCTCGACGACGGGCCGCACCTCCACGACGGGCCCCGCGGCGAGAGGGCGCACTCTGCGACAAAATACCGCGACGCAATAGTCGACCCAGCCCCGACCGGGGCTAGCATGCCGGCCGGGCGGGTCGAGCATGGAGGTGCGGCGGGTGCATCGGCGTTTGCGGCCACCGGGAGAACCGTCGAGCTCGTGCCGGATCCTCGGCTGCACGTCGCTGGCCGTCCTGCTCCTGGCGTGGAGCGTGGCCCACGCGGCGCCACCGCGGCGCTACGTGCTGGGGGTCATCCCGTCCGCGCCGCCGCTCGCGATGTACGAGCAGTGGGACCCGCTCGTGGCCCGGCTCGCGGCGCGCGTCGGCGCGCCGATCCACCTGCGGCTCTATGACGACATGGCCCGGTTCGAGCAGGCCCTGCAGTCGGGCGACGTCGATCTGGTCTTCACGCACCCCCTCATGACGATCGAGGCCCACGAGCGGCAGGGTTACGAGCCGCTGGTCCGCGATCGCCGTCGCGTGGCGGTGATCGTCTTCGTGCGCAGGGACAGCGCGGTCCGCTCCATCTCCGAGCTGGCCGGGAAGCGGATCGCCGTGGTCGGGCGGCAATCCTACTGCACCGAGCTCCTGGAGCAGATGCTGCGGAGCGCCGGCCTGCAGCCGCTGGTGCAGCAGATGTACGCGGGGACGAGCCTCAACGCCGTGCGGAGCGTCGCCCTGGGGAGGGCCGAGGCGGGCGCGGTGCTGGACCTGCGCCTGGAGGAGATGCCCGACGCGCTCCGGAGCGCCGTGCGCCCCCTCGTCTCGTCGCGGGACACCGCCTCCCACCCGCTCTCCGCTCACCCTCGCGTGCCCCGGGAGATCCGGGCGCGGATCGTCGGCGCGTTCCTGGAGATGGAGAGGGACGCCCCCGGCCGCGCCCTGCTCGAGGGGATCCACATGCCCGATCCGGAGCCAGCCGACTACGAGCGCGATTACGGGCCCGTCGCGCGCGCGCGCCGTGGACGGCGGGCGCCGTGAGCGGGCTCCGGAGCCTCGCCGCGCGCGTCTACGGCGTCACGATCCTGGTCCTGGTGGGAAGTGTGGTGACGTTCGGGCTCCTGCAGGCGCGGACCGCCGCGCGCGACCACCGCTCGCGCGTGATCGAGAGCGCGCGCGCCGGCCTGGGGAGCCTCGGCCCGAGCCTGGCCGGCAAGCTCGTGACGGAGGACTTCGCGGCGATCGACGAGCTCCTGCTCCAGGCCCTCCGGATTCCGGGGGTCCTCCGGCTGCAGGTCTGCGATCTCGACGGGGACGTGCTGAGCGAGGTCCGGCGCGACGTCCACCGTGCGCTCGGCGAGGTCGTGACGAGGCCGCGCCGCATCGCCGCGCCCCCGGGAGGGCTCGGCGCGGAGGCGGAGGCGGAGGACGGAGACCACGACGCCGCGGTCGTCCTGTGGTCTCCGATCGTGGGCGGGACCCGGACGATCGGCTTCGTCCGGGAGACCTACGACCTCTCGCCGCTCCGCGCCTCGCTGGACGAGATCAAGCGGCGCGCGCTCCTCGTGATCGCCGCCTCGCTGCTGGTGAGCCTGGGGCTGCTCCTCTGGGCGCTGCGTGGACCGCTGGGGGCGATCCGGCGGCTCGCCGGGTTCGCGCGCCACCTCGACGTGCGCAAGGGCGACCAGATCCACGTGCCGCGCGGTCCGAACGAGATCCGGCAGCTGGGGGAGACCCTGAACCAGGCGTCGGTCGCCCTGGCGCGCGGCGAGCGGCGGCTGCTGGAGGAGGGCGAGGCGAAGCGGGCGCTCCACCTCCGGCTCCTGGAGTCGCAGAAGATGGAGGCGCTCGGGCTGATGGCCGGGTGCGTCGCCCACGACTTCAACAACCTGCTCACCGTGATCACGAGCAGCGCACGGATGGCGGCGGAGACGGCGGCGCCAGGGCCGCTCGAGGAGGATCTCCGGAGCATCCTGCAGGCCGCGGACCGGGCCACCACGCTCACGCGCAGGCTGCTCGCGTTCGGGCGCCGCCAGCCGCTCCGCCTCGCGCCGCTGGACCTCAACGTCCTGCTGCGCGACGCGGAGGGCCTCCTGCGCAAGCTCTCGGGCCCGGACCTGGAGCTCCGGGTGGCGCTCGCCCCCGATCCGGTCCTCGTGACGGGCGACCCGGAGCAGCTGGGGCAGGTGCTCGTGAACCTGGTCGCGAACGGGCGCGACGCGATGCGAGGCAGGGGCACGCTGACGCTCGCGATCCGGCGCGCCGTGACGGCGGAGGGCGACGCCGCCCCGGGCGGCGCGCGGACGGAGGCGGGCTGCATCGAGGTGTCCGACACCGGCGCCGGCATGCGCGACGACGTGAAGGCCCACATCTTCGAGCCGTTCTTCACGACCAAGCCTCGCGGGAGCGGCACCGGGCTCGGGATGGCCATCGTGCACGGCATCGTCTCGCAGCACGGCGGCACCATCGGCGTCGAGAGCAAAGTCGGCGCGGGGACGACCTTCCGGATCCTGTTGCCGCTGGCGGAG
>JAJYHA010000329.1 GCA_021784995.1 Myxococcales bacterium | reverse complement strand
GGAGCCACATGAACGCGAACATGATCGCGGCCGAGAGCGCCGTGGCCAGCAGGATGCGTCGATTCTCAGGGGACACGCAGGTACCTCACGGTCGGTTCACGGCACGGGGTCCACGCCGCCCTCGCAGAGCGGGTGGCACCGCGCCAGCCTCTTCAGCGACAGCAGGCCGCCGCGCAGGGCGCCGTGGCGCCGGATCGCCTCTGCCGCGTAGGCCGAACAGCTCGGGTAGAAGCGGCACGCCGGCGGCAGGAGCGGCGACACGACCCGCCGGTAGCACGCGAGGAGCGCCAGCAGGACCGGCCTCATGACCGCGCTCCGGCCGCCTGGAGCGCGGCCATGGCGCGCCGCGCCCCCGCCAGGCCCGCCTGCGGTGCGTCCGAGCGCGCGATGACGACCACGTCCATCGATCCCAGCTCCGCCGCGCTCGCGCGGAAGGCCTCCCGCACCCAGCGCTTCACCCGGTTCCGGACCACGGCATTCCCGATCCGCGACGACACGGTGACCCCGAGCCGGCAGCGTCCCGTCTCGGCGGGGCGTGCGACGACGACGTACGCCCCCGCCTGCAGCCTCCGCCCGCGACCCTGGATCTCCAGGAAGTCGCGACGACGGAGAAGGCGCGCGCCCTTGCCGAACCGCACGCCGACCAGCTACTTCTTCGGCGCGGAGGGCGCCAGGCGCTTGCGCCCCTTGGCCCGCCGCCTCTTCAGCACGTTGCGCCCGCCCGCCGACTTCGCGCGCCGCAGGAAGCCGTGGGTGCGGTTTCTCTTGGCCTTCTTGGGTTGATAGGTCCTCTTCATGGCGCGGCAACCTCCACGATCGCTCGCGGGCTGTCAAGGATGGCGCGGGGATCGTCACGCCCCCGGGCTCACCGCCGAACCGGCTTCCGGGGCCTCCCGCAAAAAGCGCGGTCTTTCCGTGGAGGTCGCGGTCGCCCCTTGATCCCTCCCGCCGCAGGGCGCTAACTTCCGCCCCCGCTGCTTCACGTCACCGACCCGGTTCCGGCTTGGGCCTGAGCCCGTTCATCTAATCACGCCGCTCGATCGCCGCCGGTCCACGGACCGGGCGGACGGGGCGGCGTCGTCCATCGGGGCATGGGGGCCTCGCATGTCCGTCGCCGCGAGTCCGAGGGAGACGCCGCTGCCGGCCGAGGAGTGCTGGACCCGCATCGAGGCCCACCTCCGCACGCGCCTGCGCTCCGATCTCTTCGAGCGCTGGTTCGCGCCGCTGCGTCCCGGCAAGCTGGAGGGCGACCACCTCGAGGTCTCCGCGCCCGACAAGTTCCACCGCGACTTCGTGGACGACAACTACGCGGGCTTCTTCGGCGAGTTCGTCCCCGAGGTGCTGGGGCGGCGGCTGGCGATCCGCTTCGTGGTCGATCACCAGGCCCGGCCGGCGCGTCCGCCGGAGTCCGCGCCCGAGTCGCAGGCCTCGCGACCCCAGGCGCCCGCCGGCCTCGGGGCCGAGCCGACGCGCGACGGTCGGCCCAACCCCCGCTACACCTTCGACACCTTCGTGGTGGGCGCGTCGAACCACTTCGCCTTCGCCGCCGCGCAGGCCGTCGCGGCCAAGCCCGGGAAGAACTACAACCCGCTCTTCCTCCACGGCGACTCGGGGCTGGGCAAGACGCACCTCCTCCACGCCATCGCGCACCAGATCGTGCGCAGCCAGCCGGGCGCCCGGGTCGCCATCGTCTCCTCCGAGCGCTACACGAACGAGTTCGTGGAGGCGCTGTCGCGCGGCGCCGGGTCCATGACCGACTTCCGCCGGAAGTACCGCGAGTGCGGCGCGCTCCTGGTGGACGACGTCCAGTTCCTGGCCGGCCGGGACAAGACCGCCGAGGAGTTCTTCCACACCTTCAACGCCCTGCACGACCACGAGGTGCAGATCGTCCTCTCCAGCGACCGCAGCCCCAAGGAGCTGAAGGGGCTGGAGGACAGGCTCTGCTCGCGCTTCGAGTGGGGGATGCGGGTCCAGATCGACGTGCCCGAGTTCGAGACGCGCGCCGCCATCCTCCGCAAGAAGGCCTCGGTGGAGCGCATCGAGCTGCCCGACGCCGTGACCGCGCTGCTCGCCACCCACATCAAGTCGAACGTGCGCGAGCTCGAGGGCGCGCTCATGCGCGTGGCCGCCTTCGCCTCCCTGAAGAGCGAGCCCGTCAGCGAGAGCCTGGCCCGCGACGTGCTGGGGGACGTCATCCCGCCGCCCGGCTACAAGCCCTCCATCGAGCGCATCCAGGAGGAGGTCGCGCGCCACTACGACCTCACGGTCGCGAAGCTGACCAGCCCGAACCGCGAACAGAAGATCGCCCTGCCGCGCCAGGTTGCGATGTACCTGTGCCGCGTGCTCGCGGGCGAGACGCTCCAGCAGATCGCGGACAAGTTCAACAAGAAAGATCACACCACCGTGATGGCCGCCGAGAAGAGGGTGCGGGAGCTCATCGAGACCCAGCCCGCGGTGGCCGCCGACGTGACCGCCCTGTCGTCCAGGCTGGCGCCCTGAGGCCCGCCGCGCGATGTGGAGCGCCGGGTGGACAGCGCGCCGGATGGGCTGCGGATCGGCTGCTGAGCCGCTGTTGACACTCCAAAACGGCGCACGCTACACAGTCGGTCCCGACCGGAATCCCATGGGCGATCCCGATCGCTTTCCGCCGTCGTTCCGCCGCCGTGGGGCTGCTTTCCACATCTTCGCCGCGCCTACGTCTACGACGAACCAGGAAGGAAGAGAGGATCTCTTCTCATGGAACTGAAGATCGGCGTCCAGGAACTCTCCCGCGCGCTGGCCCGCTCCCAGGGGATCGTGGAGAAGAAGAGCACGATGCCCATCCTCTCGCACGTCCTGCTCGAGGCCGCGAAGGGAGACACCCTCCACGTCTCGGCCACCGACCTCGACGTCTCCGTGTCCTCCGATCACACGTGCGAGGTCACGAAGGAGGGCAGGGTGGCGGTCCCGGCCCGGCAACTCTTCGACATCGTGCGCTCGCTCCCGGAGAAGGACGCGCTGCTGAAGCGGGCAGCCAACAACTACCTGGAGGTGCGGAGCGGGGCCGCCGAGTTCAAGCTGGTGGGCCTGCCCGCCGAGGACTTCCCGGCGCTGCCTCGGTTCGACAAGGTGCCCTTCGTCGACGTGGAGCCGCAGCCGCTGCTCGAGATGATCGAGCTGACCGCCTTCGCAGCCTCCTCCGACGAGACGCGTTACAACCTGAACGGCGTCTTCTTCGAGCCGTCCGAGGGCGCGCTGCGCACCGTCGCCACCGACGGCCACCGCCTGTCGCTGGCGGAGCGGGAGATGCCGGGCGACTTCCGCGTGAAGAAGGGCATCATCCTGCCGCGCAAGGGCCTGGCGGAGATGAAGAAGCTCCTCCTCGAGCCCGCGGAGGGGGAGACGCGGCTCGGCTTCGTCGAGAACAGCGCCGTCCTGCAGCGCCCGCACGTGAAGCTCGTCATGCGGCTCATCGAGGGGGTCTTCCCCGACTACCGGCAGGTCATCCCCAAGGCGGGCGAGAAGAGCTTCAGCGTCGGCCGCGACCGGCTCTTCGACGCGCTGCGCCGTGTCTCGCTCCTCTCCTCCGACAAGGCGCACGCCGTGAAGCTGGAGCTCTCCCCCGGCCTCCTGCGCGTCCTGTCGCAGAACCCCGATCTCGGGGAGGCGCGGGAGGAGCTCCCGGTGGAGTACCAGGGCGACCCGCTCGCCATCGGCTTCAACGCCCGCTATCTGATGGACGTGCTCGGGGCGCTCGCCTCCCTCGAGGCGGCCGCCGCCCGGGACGTCACGGTCGACCTGGCCGACGACCTGTCGCCGGGCGTCCTCCGGCCTGGCGGCGAGAGCGCCACCCGCTTCACCGCCGTCGTGATGCCGATGCGCATCTGAGGGGGCCCCGCTGCGCCTCCGCTCCGTCGCGCTCGAGGACTTCCGGAACGTCGCGTACGCGGAGGTCACGCCCTCGCCGCGCGCCACCGTGCTGGTGGGTGAGAACGGCCAGGGGAAGACCAACTTCCTCGAGGCGGTCTACCTGCTCTGCACCCTGAAGCCGCTCCGGGCGGGCCGCCTGGCGGAGCTGGTCCGCATCGGCGCCGGCCGCGCCGCGGTCGCGGGCGAGGTCGAGGGTCCGGGCGGCAGGCGGCGCGTGGCGGTGGAGGTGACGCCGGGCGGGCGCAGCGCCTTCCTGGACGGGAAGCCGCAGGAGCGGCTCGACGACTACTTCGAGGGGCTGGCCGCGGTCTGCTTCTCACCGGACGACCTGCTGCTCGTGAAGGGCGGTCCCGAGCTGCGGCGCCGCCTCCTCGACCGCGCCGCGTTCAACCGCTGGCCGGCGGTGCTGGCCGAGGTGCGCGACTACCTGCGCGCGCTCCGGGCCCGCAACGCGGCCCTGCGGGGCGCGTCGGGCCCGGTGGAGCAGAGCTTCCGCGGGCCGCTCGTCCAGGCCGCCGTGAGGCTCTGGCGGCGACGCACCGACCTGCTGGCGGAGCTGGCGCCGCGGATCGCCGCGGCTCACGCCGCCATCTCCGGACCCGGCGCGCCCACCGTGACCGCGCGCTATCGAGCGGCGGCCGGCCTGCTCGTGGAGGGGGACGGCGGCGAGGTGGCGGAGCGCTTCTCCGCCGCGCTCGAGGCGCGCACCGCGCGCGACCAGGAGCGGGGGTACACCTCGATCGGACCCCACGTCGACGACCTGTCGCTCGCCCTCGACGGTCGCGACGCCCGCGCCTTCGCGAGCCAGGGGCAGCAGCGAGCGCTGGTGCTGGCGCTCAAGATCGCGGAGATCGAGAACCTGCGCGTCGTGCTGGGCCGGCCACCGCTCCTGCTCCTCGACGACGTCTCCTCGGAGCTCGACCCGGAGAAGAACCGCTACCTGCTCCACTACCTGCGGCAGCTCGCGGGACAGGCCTTCCTCACCACCACCGACCGCCGCCTCCTCGAGCCCGCGGCGGCGCCCGACTCGGTCTTCTACCTCGTGCGTGGCGGTGCCCTGGAACGCGCGGATTGATGCGTGATCGCGGGTGTTTGTCGGTCACTCGCGGCGGCACTTCCACGTTGCCCGGAGAGGCGGGCTTTGTTATAAGAGACGCACCGTAAGTCCCCACAAAAGCTGAAGAAAAAACGAGGCCACCCCTGGAGACCGCCGAGAACGAGCTCGCACCCGTGCCGCCCTCCAGCGCGGAGGAGTACGGGACCGACACCATCAAGGTCCTGGAGGGCCTCGAGGCGGTCCGGAAGCGCCCGCACATGTACATCGGCGACGTGGGCGAGCGGGGCCTGCACCACCTCGTCTACGAGGTGGTGGACAACTCGGTCGACGAGGCGATGGCGGGCCGCGCGACCGAGATCGACGTCACCATCCACTCGAACAACTCGGTCACCGTCATCGACAACGGCTCCGGGATCCCGGTCGGACCGCACCCCACGGTGGCCGGGATGGACACGCTCGACGTGGTGATGACCAAGCTCCACGCCGGCGGGAAGTTCGAGTCGAACGCCTACAAGGTCTCGGGCGGCCTGCACGGGGTGGGCGTCACCTGCGTCAACGCGCTCTCCGAGTGGCTCAAGGTGGAGGTCTTCCGCGACGGCAAGGTGTGGGCGCAGCGCTACGAGAAGGGCGACCCGGTGGGCAAGGTGACGCCGGTGGGCGAGACCCAGCGGCGCGGCACCCGCATCACCTTCCGGCCGGACTTCGGCATCTTCGAGGCGAAGGAGTTCAGCTTCGAGACGCTCTCGGGGAGGCTGCGCGAGCTCGCCTTCTTGAACGCCGGCCTCACCATCACCATCGAGGACGAGCGGACCGGAAAGAAGCACGCCTTCCTCTTCAAGGACGGCATCCGGGAGTTCGTGCGCCACCTGAACAAGAACCGCGAGGCCCTCTTCGATCCGCCCATCTCGCTGCGGGGTGAGGTGGAGACGGAGCGCGGCACGGCCACGGTGGACATCGCCCTGCAGTGGAACGACGGCTACGACGAGAAGATCTTCGCCTTCGCCAACAACATCCACAACCACGAGGGCGGGACGCACCTCATCGGCTTCAAGGCCGCGCTGACGCGCACGCTCAACAACTACGGGACCAAGAACAACCTCTTCAAGGACCTGAAGGAGGAGGTGCCGTCGGGCGACGACATGCGCGAGGGGCTGGCGGCCGTGATCGCGCTGCGGCTGCCGGGCGCGAGCTTCGAGGGGCAGACCAAGACCAAGCTCTCCAACACGGAGGCGAAGAGCATGGTCGAGACCATGCTCAACGACAAGCTGGGGGCCTGGCTGGAGGAGAACCCGCAGCTCGCGCGGCGCGTCTGCGCCAAGGTGGCGGAGGCGGCGCGCGCGCGCATCGCCGCGCGCAAGGCGCGCGAGACGGTGCGGCGCAAGGGGGCGCTCGACGGCGCGTCGCTGCCGGGGAAGCTGGCCGACTGCCAGTCGCGCGACCCGGCCGAGAGCGAGATCTTCATCGTGGAGGGCGACTCCGCCGGCGGCTCCGCCAAGCAGGGGCGCGACCGCCGCACACAGGCCATCCTCCCGCTGCGCGGCAAGATCCTGAACGTCGAGAAGGCGCGCTTCGACAAGATGCTGGGCTCGGCCGAGATCGCCACCATGATCACGGCCCTCGGCACCGGGATCGGCCCCGAGGAGTACGACGTCGGGAAGATCCGCTACCACAAGATCGTGATCATGACGGACGCGGACGTCGACGGATCGCACATCCGGACGCTCCTGCTGACCTTCTTCTTCCGCCAGATGCCCGACGTGGTCGAGCGCGGCTACCTCTACATCGCGCAGCCGCCGCTCTACCGGATCCAGAAGGGCAAGCGGGAGAGCTACCTGAAGGACGAGGCCGCCATGGACGAGTGGCTGCTCACCCACGGGACCGATCGCGCGAGGCTCGTGGCGGGCGAGCTGGTGGTGGCGGGCGGCGACCTGAAGAGCCTGGCGCACGACGCCCTCGCCTACCGCGCGCTGCTCGAGCGGGCCGACCGGCGGCGCGACCGGCGCATCGTCGACGCGGCCATCCAGGTGGGCGATCTCGCCCCGGCCCTCCTCAAGGACCACGGCGCGCTCAAGGAGCAGCCGGAGAAGATCTTCCAGCGCGCGCAGCGCCTCTACCCGGAGCTCGACGCGCGGGCGGCCAAGATCGAGCGCGACCTGGAGCACGACTGCGACCTGCTCGTGTTCCAGACCCACGTGGCGGGCGCGCCGCGCGAGACGCGGCTCGACCTCGACTACCTGTCGGGCCCGGAGTGGGGCGAGCTCTCGGAGCTGCACGCCAACCTGGCCGAGATCGGCCCCGGCCCGTACCGGCTCGAGACGGAGGCGGGGGAGCAGGAGGCCGGCGACGTCTTCGAGGCGGTGGAGGCGCTCAAGCGGGCCGCCAGCGCGGGCCAGACCATCCAGCGCTACAAGGGGCTGGGGGAGATGAACCCGGAGCAGCTCTGGGAGACCACCATGGACCCGGCGCGGCGGACGCTCCTGCAGGTGCGGGTGGACGACAGCGTGGAGGCGGACGAGATCTTCAGCGTCCTCATGGGCGACGCCGTCGACCAGCGCCGCGAGTTCATCGAGAAGCACGCGCTGGACGCGCAGAACCTGGACATCTAGCCGAGCCGTCGAGCCGGACGGCGCCGCCCCCCGCGCGGCGCCCGGGAGGAACGCATGCCGCGCGCCGCCATCGCCGCCCTGGGCACCTACGTCCCGGACCGCGTCGTCACGAACCTCGACCTCGAGAGGGTGATGGACACGAGCGACGCCTGGATCCGCCAGCGGACCGGGATCGTGGAGCGGCGCTGGGTCGAACCGGGCGTGGGCGCCTCGGACCTGGCGCTGCGCGCCACGGAGCGCGCCCTCGCGGCGGCCGGGTGGAGGCCGGGCGACATCGAGGCCATCGTCTTCGCCTCTCTCTCGCCCGACCACTTCTTCCCCGGCGATGGCTGCTTCCTCAACGCGAAGCTCGGCATCCCGGGCGTGCCCGCGCTGGACGTCCGCAACCAGTGCTCGGGGTTCCTCTACGGCCTCTCCGTCGCCAACGCCTGGATCGGCGTCGGGCAGTACCGGCGCGTGCTGGTGGTGGGGGCCGAGGTGCACTCCACCGGGCTCGACGTCTCGACCCGCGGCCGCGACGTGGCGGTCATCTTCGGCGACGGCGCGGGCGCGGCCCTCCTCGAGGCCTCCGACGACCCCGGCCGCGGCATCCTCTCCACCCACCTGCACGCCGACGGGCGCTTCGCCCGGGACCTGTGGACCGACGCCCCGGGGTCGATCCACGCGCCGCGCGCCACCCACGAGCAGATCGACTCCGGGGCGATCTTCCCGCACATGGACGGCCAGAAGGTCTTCAAGCACGCCATCACGAAGATGCCCGAGGTGGTGCGCGAGGCGCTGCGGGCGAACAGCCTCACCCCGGGGGACCTGAAGCTGCTCGTCCCGCACCAGGCCAACCTCCGCATCGCGGAGATGGTGCAGCGCTCGCTGGAGCTGCGAGACGACCAGGTGTTCAACAACATCCAGCGTTACGGGAACACCACGGCGGCCTCCATCCCGATCTGCCTGGCGGAGGCGATCGCCGAGCGCGGCGTCCGCCGGGGCGACCTGGTGGCCCTGGCTGCGTTCGGGTCGGGCTTTACATGGGCGAGCGCGCTGCTACGCTGGTGAATACTGGTCAGGTCACGGCCCCATCGGCCGGTGCGGGCGCGGCGGCCGCGCTCGGAATCGGGTGGTCAGCGTGTCGCGGGTCCACGATGAGGCGTCGTCTAACGGCAGGACCGCGGACTTTGGATCCGCTCATGAAGGTTCGAATCCTTCCGCCTCAGCCAGACCTCCGGGCGCACGGTCGCAGAACCAGCGCGCCGAGGTGAGGCCGCTCTCCATGCCGTCCACGGTCGTCCTGGCGGCGCTCGGGCCGGTCCCGCGACAGACCCTGGTGGACGTGGCGAGCGCCCTACGGGAGGCGTACGGGACCTCGACGGTCCTCGCGCCGGCCCAGGAGCGCCCGGCCTACGCCTTCAACAAGGACCGGAACCAGTACCACTCGACGGCCATCCTGCGGCGGCTCGGGCCGGCGCGGGGCGACCATGCCGACGCGCCGGTGCTGGGCGTCACCGACGTGGACCTCTTCGTGCCCGACGCGCCCTTCGTCTTCGGCGAAGCCGACCGCGACGCCCGGGCGGCCGTCCTCTCGCTCTTCCGCCTCCAGGCAGGGCCGGACGGAAAGCCCGCCGACGCGGAGCGCCTGAGGCGCCGCGCGCAGGCGGAGGGCGTTCACGAGCTGGGGCACCTGGTCGGCCTCTCGCACTGCCAGGACGTCCACTGCGCCATGTTCCTCTCGCACAAGGCGAGCGACTCCGACCGCAAGGGCGCCGGTCTCTGCACGGCCTGCCGGGCGGCGCTCGGGGTGGCCTGAACCGTGGCCCTCGACGCACGAGCCCCTCGCTAGCCGCGCCGTGGAGCCGCTCTGCCAGCGCGGGGCCGCGAGCTGCGGCGCCTGCTGCGGGTTGTACAACCGCCGCGACCTCTCCCGGGCGGGCGTGCACGAGGCGCTCCTCCGGCGCACGGCGACGCTCCGCGCCACACCCGCGACGGCCGACGCCTTCGCCGCCGCCGCGGCGCGGCTGCATGAGGCCGAGGAGGCGCCCCTCTTCCCGTCCGTCCGGGTCTGCCCCTTCCGCGGCTACCTGGACTCGGCCGCGGCGCGGGTGGGATGCCTGGCCCACCCGCTCGCGACCGGAGGCGAAGACCTGCGCGACTGCGGCGTCTACGACGCGCGGACCTGCCAGGGCTTCTTCTGCCCCTCCCACAGCTGGCTCGGCGAGGAGGAGGCGGCGCTCGTGGCCGAGGCGTGCGCCGGGGACGCCTACCTGTACGGGCTGGTGGTGACCGACGTGCCCTTCGTGCGGGCGGCGCTGGCCGGCGTCGCGGCGCGGGCGGGCCGGGCGGTGGAGCGGCGGGACCTGCGCCAGCCGGCCTTCGCGCGGGCGCTCCGCCGGCTCTTCGCCCTGAAGGAGGAGCTCGCGCCCGGGTCCGACGGGCTCTTCGGCGCGTTCCGCGCCGGCGCCGACGGCGAGCCGGTGCCCCGCGCCATCGACTACGCGGCGCTCGGGCGCGGGGAGGCCTCCCCTCACGACGCGATCCTCACCTGCGTGGGCGCCGACCCGCGCTCGGGGAACGACCTCGAACGGCTCGAGGAGCAGGTGCTTGCCCGGCTCGAGCGGTGCGCGGCCGCGCTCTCGCGCGGCGGATAGCGCCGGCCGGCCGCGCCGCCGCGCGGTGACCTCAGGCGGTGGCCGGCGGCTCGCGCGCGGGCAGCCCCGAGGCGACGATCTCCGCCACGTCGAGCACCTTCAGCACCTCGTCGCGGTTCGTCTCCGCGGCCCCGTCCTTCAGCATGGTGAGGCAGAAGGGGCAGCCCACCGCGACCACGCCGCCCGCGGCCCCCAGCGCCTCGGCCGCCTCGTTCACGCGGGCCTGGTTCACGCGTGTGCCGAGCTTCTCCTCCAGCCACATGCGGCCGCCGCCCGCCCCGCAGCAGAAGCCCTGGCGCCGGTTGCGCGCCATCTCCGTGATCGAAACCCCCGCGCTCGCCAGCGCCTGCCGCGGCGCCTCGTACACGCCGTTGTGGCGCGCCAGGTAGCACGGGTCGTGGAAGGTGACCGCCTTGCCCTCCACCGCCGCGGCGCGCCCCGGCTTGAGCCGCCCGTCGGCCACCAGGCGCGCGATGAGCTCGGCGTGGTGCACCACCTCGAAGTCACCGCCGAACTGCGGGAACTCGTTCTTGATGGTGTTGAGGCAGTGCGGGCACTGCACCAGGACCTTCTTCACGCCGTAGCCCTTCATCAGCTCGACGTTGGCGGAGGCCTGCATCTGGTAGAGGTACTCGTTGCCGAGGCGGCGTGCCGCCTCGCCGTTGCAGGTCTCCTCGTCGCCCAGGATGGCGAAGGAGACGCCCGCCTCGCGCAGGATCTGGACGATGGCGCGCGAGACCTTCTTCTGGCGGTCGTCGAAGGCGCCGGCGCAGCCGACGAAGAAGAGGTACTCGAACTCGCCGCCGTCGGCGGCGCGCGGCACCGCCAGGTCCTCGCACCACTCGGTGCGCCGGTTGGAGCCGATGCCCCAGGGATTCCCCTGCGTCTCGATGCCCTTGAAGACGCGGGCCGCCTCGTCGGGGAACTCGGAGTCGACCAGCACCTTGTAGCGCCGCATGTCGATCAGCCGGGGGATGTTCTCGATGAAGACCGGGCAGGCGGTCTCGCACCAGCCGCAGGTGGTGCAGGCCCAGAAGGTCTCCGGCGGCACCACCGTGGAGATGGCCGGCAGCGAGATCG
>JAJYHA010000262.1 GCA_021784995.1 Myxococcales bacterium | reverse complement strand
AGCGTCGCAGCGGAAAGCGGGGAGCGCACATGGCCAAGGAGAAGTTCGAGCGAACGAAGCCGCACGTGAACGTCGGGACGATCGGGCACGTGGACCACGGGAAGACGACGCTGACGGCGGCCATCACGAAGGTGCTGGCGGCGAAGGGGATGGCGTCGTTCATGGCGTACGATCAGATCGACAAGGCTCCGGAGGAGCGGGAGCGAGGGATCACGATCGCGACGGCGCACGTGGAGTACCAGACGGAGAAGCGGCACTACGCGCACGTGGACTGTCCTGGGCACGCGGACTACGTGAAGAACATGATCACGGGGGCGGCGCAGATGGACGGCGCCATCCTGGTGGTGTCGGCGGCGGACGGGCCGATGCCGCAGACGCGGGAGCACATCCTGCTCGCGCGGCAGGTGGGGGTGCCGTACATCGTGGTCTACCTGAACAAGGTGGACATGGTGGACGACAAGGAGCTGCTGGATCTGGTGGAGCTGGAGGTGAGGGAGCTGCTGACGAGCTACGAGTTTCCCGGGAACGAGATCCCGATCGTGAAGGGGTCTGCGCTGAAGGCGCTGGAGGGGGACAAGGGTGAGCTCGGGGAGCCGTCGATCCTGGAGCTGATGGAGGCGGTGGACAGCTACATTCCGACGCCGAAGCGGGCGACGGACAAGCCGTTCCTGATGCCGGTGGAGGACGTGTTCTCGATCTCGGGGCGAGGGACGGTGGCGACGGGGCGGGTGGAGCGTGGGGTGGTGAAGGTGGGGGAGGAAGTGGAGATCGTGGGGCTGCGGGCGACGACGAAGACGGTGGTGACGGGGGTGGAGATGTTCCGCAAGCTCCTGGACGAGGGGCAGGCAGGGGACAACATCGGGGCGCTGCTGCGCGGGCTGAAGCGGGAAGAGGTGGAGCGGGGTCAGGTGCTGGCGAAGCCGGGGTCGATCACGCCGCACACGAAGTTCAAGGGCGAGGTGTACGTGCTGACGAAGGAGGAGGGGGGTCGGCACACGCCGTTCTTCAACGGGTACCGGCCGCAGTTCTACTTCCGGACGACGGACGTGACGGGGTCGGTGCAGCTGCCGCAGGGAGTGGAGATGGTGATGCCGGGCGACAACGTCTCGGTGGAGGTGGAGCTGATCACCCCCATCGCGATGGAGAAGGAGCTGCGGTTCGCCATCCGCGAGGGCGGACGCACGGTCGGCGCGGGCGTGGTGGCCGAGGTCATCCAGTAGAAGCACGCCGCGGCGAACGGCGGCACCCGCACCGGGGCTCGAGGGACCGGAGGGGCGCCGCGCAGCGCCGGGTTCGAGGAAAAGGCTCTTTCCATGGCGACACAGAAGATCAGGATCCGGCTCAAGGCCTACGACTACAAGCTGCTCGACCAGTCGGCCGGCGAGATCGTGGAGACGGCGAAGCGGACCGGCGCGAAGGTGGCCGGGCCCATCCCGCTCCCGACTCGGATCAACAAGTTCACGGTCCTGCGCAGCCCGCACGTCGACAAGAAGTCGCGCGAGCAGTTCGAGATCCGGACGCACAAGCGGCTCCTCGACATCCTGGAGCCGACGCCCCAGACGCTCGACGCGCTGATGAAGCTCGACCTGTCCGCGGGCGTCGACGTGGAGATCAAGTAGCTCGGGGACGACCATGGCCAAGTTCGACGTCTACGACCTCGACAAGAACAAGGTGAGCGAGATCGAGCTCGCCGACGCCGTGTTCGCGGGCGAGGTGAACGAGCACCTCTTCTACGAGGTGGTGAAGGCGAAGCTCGCCTCGGATCGCTCCGGCACGCACGCGGTGAAGAACCGCTCGCTGGTGTCGGGCGGCGGCAAGAAGCCCTGGAAGCAGAAGCACACCGGCCGTGCGCGGCAGGGATCGACCCGCGCCAGCCAGTGGGTGGGCGGCGGGAAGGCGATGGGGCCCACGCCGCGCGACTACGGGTACGACGTGCCGAAGCGGATCCGCAAGGCGGCGCTCCGCGCGGCGCTCGCGCTGCGCAGCCGGGATCGGAAGCTCCTCATCGTGGATCGCTGGCAGCCGGAGGCGCCCAGGACGTCGGCCGCCGCGCGCGTCCTCGCCAGGCTGGGCGTGCGCAAGGCGCTCGTGGTCGACGCGGCGGGGAACGCCGCGCTGGCGAAGAGCGTGCGCAACCTCGACGGCTCCGACTTCCTCGCCGCCGAGGGGCTCAACGTCTACGACATCCTGAAGCACGACGCGCTCGTCCTCACCACGGCGAGCGCCCGGACGCTGGAGGCCAGCCTGTCATGATGCTCGCGGACCAGGACGTGGTGAAGCGCCCGCTCGTCACCGAGAAGTCGGAGCGGGGGCGCGAGGCGTCGCAGCAGTACGCCTTCGAGGTGAACCGCGACGCCACGAAGATCCAGGTGAAGAACGCGGTCGAGAAGCTCTTCGGCGTGCACGTCACCGCCGTCCGCACCTCGATCGCGCGCGGCAAGAACAAGCGGGTCGGCCGCAGCGTCGGCCGCCGCCCCAACTGGAAGAAGGCCATCGTGACCCTGCGCGAGGGCGAGAGCATCTCGCTCTTCGAGGGCGCGTGAGCGCACGGGACTAGACCATGGGCCTCAAGAGCTACAAGCCGACCAGCGCCGGACGCCGCCTCATGACGGTCTCCGACTTCGCCGAGATCAGCCGGTCGAAGCCCGAGAAGAAGCTGACCCGGGCGGTGCGGAAGTCGGGCGGCCGCAACGCGCACGGGCACATCACGACGCGCCACGTCGGCGGCGGCCACAAGAAGCGCTACCGCCTCATCGACTGGCGCCGCGACAAGGACGGCGTGCCGGCCACGGTGGCCAGCATCGAGTACGACCCGAACCGGACCGCCCGCATCGCGCTGCTGCACTACCGGGACGGCGAGAAGCGCTACATCCTGGCGCCCGTCGGTCTCGCGGTGGGCGACGCCCTCCTCTCGGGCGAGGGGGTCGACATCCGGCCGGGCAACGCGCTGCCCATCCGCTCCATCCCGGTGGGCACCGTGATCCACAACGTCGAGACGCAGCCCGGGTCGGGCGGCCAGATGATCCGGTCGGCGGGCTCCTTCGGCCAGCTGATGGCCAAGGAGGGGGCCTACGCCCAGATCCGCATGCCGTCGGGCGAGGTCCGCCGCGTCCCGCAGGACTGCAAGGCGACCATCGGGCAGCTCTCCAACATCGAGAACGCGTCGATCCGCGTCGGCAAGGCGGGCAAGAGCCGCTGGCTCGGCATCCGCCCCACGGTGCGCGGCCTGGCCATGAACCCGGTCGACCACCCGCACGGCGGCGGCGAGGGCAAGTCGGGGCAGGGCAACCCGCACCCCGTCTCGCCGTGGGGCCAGAAGACCAAGGGCCTCAAGACGCGCAACAACCGCCGCACCGACAAGCTCATCGTGACCCGCCGGCGCCCCGGCGTGAGGAACACCCCTCACTAGCCGCCGGCACGGGACGAGGACAACCACATGGCGCGTTCAATCAAGAAGGGCCCCTTCGCGGACAAGCACCTCGCCAAGAAGGTCGAGGACGCGAACAAGGGCAACAAGAAGTCGGTCATCAAGACCTGGTCGCGGCGCAGCACCGTGCTGCCGGACTTCGTCGGGCACACCTTCGCCGTCCACAACGGGCGCAAGTTCGTGCCGGTGTTCGTGACCGAGAACATGGTCGGGCACAAGCTCGGCGAGTTCGCCCCCACGCGGACCTTCCACGGCCACTCCGCCGAGAAGAAGGTCGCGGCGGCGCCCGCCGCGCCGCCCCCGAAGCGGTAGGCAAAGGAGCCTCCCATGGCCGAGACGGAGAAGCACACCAAGAAGGCCGCGGCGGCCACCGCCGCTCCGGCGAGGCCCGCCCGCGCCAAGGCGGCCGCGGGCCCGCACGCGAACCTCCGCTACCTGCGCATCGCGCCGCGCAAGATCCGGCTCGTCGCCGATCACGTCCGCGGCATGCCGGTCGGCGACGCGCTGGCGCTCCTCAAGTACACGCCGCAGGCGGCGGCGAAGCCGCTCGCCAAGCTGCTGCGGTCGGCGGTCGCCAACGCCGAGCAGAGCGGCGGCCACGTCGACGTGGACGCGCTCTACGTCAAGACGCTGACGGTGGACGGCGGGCCCAAGCTGCGGCGCTTCATGCCGCGCGCGATGGGGCGCGCCTTCCGGGTCGAGAAGCGCACCAGCCACGTGTACGTCGAGCTCGGGACCGGCGCCCGCGCCTGACGGAAAGGAAGTGACACATGGGTCAGAAAGTCCATCCGATCGGGTTCCGCCTCGGCGTCATCCGCTCCTGGGAGTCGAAGTGGTACGAGGAGAAGAACTACGCCCGGTGGCTCCACGAGGACATCCACCTGCGTGAGTTCGTGAAGGAGAAGCTCGGACAGGCGGGCATCTCGCGGATCGAGATCGAGCGCGCGGCCAGCAAGGTCAAGATCAACGTGCACACGGCGCGCCCCGGGATCGTCATCGGCAAGCGCGGCGCCGGGATCGAGACCATCAAGAAGGAGCTGCAGGCGCTCACGCCGAACGAGGTCTACCTGAACGTGGTCGAGGTCCGGAAGGCCGAGACCGACGCGCAGCTCGTGGCCGAGAACATCGCGACGCAGCTCGAGCGCCGCATCGCGTTCCGGCGCGCCATGAAGAAGTCGGTGCAGACGGCGCAGAAGTTCGGCGCCAAGGGCATCCGCGTGGCGTGCTCCGGCCGGCTGGGCGGCTCCGAGATGGCGCGCTACGAGTGGTACCGCGAGGGCCGGGTGCCGCTCCACACGCTGCGGGCCGACATCGACTACGGCTTCGCCGAGGCGAAGACCACCTACGGCAAGATCGGTTGCAAGGTCTGGATCATGCGCGGCGAGGTGCTGCCCGCGTCCACCGGCGCCCGGGCGCCGCGGAGCGCAGGCGCGCGGGCGTAGCGCGCGGGATCACGAGATCGGGAGAAGGACATGCTCCAGCCGGCACGAACGAAATATCGGAAGATGATGAAGGGCCGCATGCGCGGGAAGGCGTACCGCGGCTCCGAGCTGAACCAGGGCGAGTACGGCCTGCAGGCCACCGAGTGCGGCTGGCTCACGAGCCGCCAGATCGAGGCCGCCCGCGTGGCCATGACCCGCTTCGTGAAGCGCGGCGGCAAGATCTGGATCCGGGTCTTCCCCGACAAGCCCATCACCAAGAAGCCCGCCGAGACACGCATGGGCACCGGCAAGGGCGCGGTCGAGTACTACGTCGTGGTCGTGAAGCCCGGCCGCATCCTCTACGAGATGGAAGGCGTCACCGACGAGATCGCCAAGAAGGCCTTCCACCTCGCCGCCCACAAGCTGCCCGTCGCGACCAAGGTCGTGAAGCGCGGCGCCACGCTGTAAGGAGGCGACCCATGGCCACCGCACAGGAGCTGCGAGAGCTGAAGGGCGAGGAGCTCGGCGAGCGCGTGAAGGAGCTGAAGCGCTCGCTCTTCGAGATGAAGTCCAAGCACAACACCGGGGTGCTCGACTCCACCGCCGACCTGGGCAAGGCGCGCAAGGACGTCGCGCGCTGCCTGACGGTGCGGCGCCAGAAGGAGCTCGAGGCCGCGCGCGCCGCGAAGGCGGCCGGGGAGAAGGGGTAACCGACCATGGAGCGCGGGAATCGGAAGAGCCGGATCGGCGTCGTCGTCTCGAACCGGATGACGAAGACGGTGGTGGTCCGCGTGGAGCGGCGCGTGCCGGACCGGAAGTACGGCAAGATCGTGATGCGCGCCGCGAACTTCAAGGCGCACGACGAGACGCAGCAGTGCAAGCCGGGCGACACGGTCCGCATCGTCGAGACGCGGCCGCTGTCGAAGGACAAGCGCTGGCGCGTCGTGGAGACGCTGCAGAAGTCGGCGGAGGTGTAGGCCATGATCCAGCAGCAGACGATGCTCGACGTCGCCGACAACTCCGGCGCCAAGCGGGTGCAGTGCATCAAGGTGCTGGGCGGATCGAAGCGGCGGTACGCCTCGATCGGCGACGTCATCGTGGTGGCGGTCAAGGAGGCGATCCCGCAGGCCAAGGTGAAGAAGGGCGAGGTGGCCCGCGCCGTGATCGTCCGCACCGCGCGCGAGGTGAAGCGTCCCGACGGGAGCTACATCCGGTTCGACGGCAACTCGGCGGTGCTCATCAACAAGGACCTGGAGCCGATCGGCACCCGCATCTTCGGCCCGGTGGCCCGCGAGCTCCGCGCCCGCAAGTTCATGAAGATCATCTCGCTCGCGCCGGAGGTGCTGTAGCCATGCAGATCCGCAAGAACGACCTGGTCCGGGTCATGGCCGGGAAGGACCGCGGCAAGACCGGCAAGGTGCTGGAGGTCCTGCGCGAGAAGGGGCGGGCCCGGATCGAGAAGATCCAGGTGGTGAAGCGGCACCTGAAGAAGGGCCGCAGCCAGGCCAACCTCGAGGGCGGCATCATCGAGCAGAACGGCACCGTCGCCATCAGCAACCTGATGGTGATCGGGGCGGCAGAGAAGCCGGTGCGACGCGAGAAGATCGCGCGGGAGCTCGGCGCGAAGGAGCGGGCACGGCGCGAGAGGCGCGCCGCGGCGAGGTGATCACCCCACGCATCGGCCGGCACGGGCAGGCGCCGGCCGAAGGCCAGGAGAGGACATGGCGGCACGACTGAGGGACCGGTTCGAGAAGGAGATCCGGCCGGCGCTGATGAAGGAGCTCGGGTTCAAGAACCCGATGCAGGCGCCCCGGCTGGAGAAGATCGTGGTGAACATGGGGCTGGGAGAGGCGATCAACAACGGCAAGATCATCGACGCCTCGGTCGAGCAGCTCACCGCCATCACCGGCCAGAAGCCGGTCATCACGAAGTCGCGCAAGTCGATCGCGAACTTCAAGCTGCGCCAGGGGCAGTCGATCGGGGCGATGGTGACGCTGCGCGGAGACCGCGCCTACGAGTTCCTCGACCGGCTCCTCAACATCGCGCTGCCGCGCGTGCGCGACTTCAAGGGCGTCTCGCCCAAGGCCTTCGACGGGAAGGGCAACTACACGCTCGGCGTGCGCGAGCAGATCATCTTCCCGGAGATCAACTACGACAAGGTCGAGAAGATCAAGGGGATGAACATCACGGTGGTCACCACCGCCCGCAACGACGAGGAAGGCCGCGCGCTGCTGCGTTCGCTCGGCATGCCGTTCCGCCAGTAGGCGGCGGCCAGGAGATCCGAATGGCGAAGCTTTCGAAGATGGCGCAGGCGAGGCGCAAGCTGAAGTTCCCCGTCCGCCAGTACAACCGGTGCGAGCTGTGTGGCCGCCCCCGCGCGTTCCTGCGCAAGTTCCAGATGTGCCGCATCTGCTTCCGCAAGCGCGCGCTGCAGGGCGAGATCACCGGCGTCATCAAGTCGAGCTGGTAGGAGACCGCACGATGTCCATGACCGATCCCATTGCCGACATGCTGACGCGCATCCGCAACGCGTCCTCGGCCCGACACGAGAAGGTGGTGATCCCGGCCTCGGGCCTCAAGGCGCGCATCGCCGAGGTTCTCAAGGAGGAGGGGTACATCAAGGACTTCGTCCGGCACGCCGACGGGGCGCAGGGCGCCATCACGATCTTGCTCAAGTACGGCGCGGACCGCGAGCCGGCCATCAGCGACATCAAGCGCGTCTCGAAGCCGGGGCTGCGGCGCTACGTCTCGAACGACTCGATCCCGCGCATCCTGAACGGCATGGGCATCGCCATCCTCTCCACGTCGAAGGGCGTGATGGTGGACCGCGAGGCCCGCAAGCAGAAGGTGGGCGGCGAGCTCATCTGCACGGTCTGGTAGGAGGAGCCATGTCCCGCGTCGGCAAGCTTCCGGTGAAGATCCCGGACAAGGTGAAGGTCCAGGTCGCCCAGGGCGACATCCGGGTCGAGGGCCCGAAGGGGAAGATGCACTTCCCCTACAACCCGAAGGTCAAGGTCGAGGTGGCGGGCGCCGAGGTGCGGGTCAGCCGCCCGGACGAGTCGCGCCTGTCGAAGGGGCTCCACGGCCTCACCCGCACCCTGGTCAAGAACGCCGTCGAGGGCGTGACCCGCGGGTACCAGCGGTCGCTCGAGATCAGCGGCGTCGGCTTCAAGGCGGAGCTGAAGGGCAAGGACATCCAGTTCACGCTCGGCTTCTCGCATCCGGTCGTCTTCAAGCTGCCGGAGGGCGTGACGGCCGAGGTCGATCCGAAGCAGACGCGGCTCACGGTCCGGGGGGTCGACAAGCACCTCCTCGGGCTCACGGCCGCGAAGATCCGTGCCCTGCGCCCGCCGGAGCCGTACAAGGGCAAGGGCATCAAGTACGCGGAGGAGACGATCCGCCGCAAGGAAGGCAAGACCGGCGCGGCGTAGGCCGCCCGAGCTCATGCGCGGGCTGAACGGGCGCCCGCGCACGGAGGAGAGACCATGGCAAGACACGTGACGGCACGCGAGAAGCGCAAGGCGCGCATCCGCAAGAAGGTCCACGGCACCGCGGAGCGGCCGCGGCTCACCGTCTACAAGAGCCTGAAGCACATGTACGCCCAGATCGTCGACGACGTGGCGGGACGGACGCTGGTCAGCGTCTCGACGGAGTCCAGGGCGCTCCGGGACGAGGTGAAGGAGGAGGGCAAGACCGCAGCCGCCAAGAAGGTGGGGCAGGCGGTCGCGAAGGCGGCCCTGGAGAAGGGCGTGAAGCAGGTCGTCTTCGACCGCAACGGCTTCGACTACCATGGCCGCGTCGCCGCGGTCGCGGAGGCGGCCCGCGAGGGCGGCCTCGAGTTCTAGGTGAAACGCATGGGCGCTCCGATCAACGCGAACGAACTCGACCTGCAGGACAAGGTCGTCCACATCAACCGCGTCGCCAAGGTGGTGAAGGGCGGCCGCCGGTTCAGCTTCTCGGCCCTGGTGGTGGTGGGCGATGGCGCCGGGCACGTCGGCGTCGGGCTGGGCAAGGCCAACGAGGTCCCGGAGGCGATCCGCAAGGGCGGCGAGCAGGCGAAGAAGAACCTGTTCCGCGTCCCCCTGGTGGGCACCACCATTCCGCATGAGGTGCTCGGCCACTTCGGGGCGGGGCGGGTGCTCCTCAAGCCGGCCGGGGAGGGCACCGGCGTCATCGCCGGCGGGACGGTGCGCGCCGTCCTCGAGTCGGCCGGCATCCGGAACGTGCTCACCAAGTGCCAGGGCTCCCGCAACCCGCACAACGCGCTCAAGGCGACGGTGGCGGGCCTGAAGCGGCTGCGCTCCATCGACGACACGGCGCGCGCCCGCGGGAAGCAGGCCGCCGACCTCCAGGGCGAGTAGGAGATCACCATGGCTGCCATCCGAGTGAAGCTCGTCCGCGGTCTCGCGGGCTGCCCGGCGCCGCACCGCGTGGTCGTGCGCGGGCTGGGGCTCAAGAAGCGCGACTCCACCAGGCTGCTCCCCGACACGCCACAGACGATGGGGATGATCCGGAAGGTCGCGTACCTCGTGACCTGGGAGCGGGTGGACGAGGCGCCGCCCGTCGGGCGGCTGGCCAGGAAGAGGGCGGCAGCCCCGGCCTAGGCTGCCGCACGGCTGCCGTCCCCTCGCGGGACACCGCGGCCCATCTGGGGTAAACAAGGAGACTTCGATGTCACTCAGTCAGCTCAAGGCGCCCAAGGGCGCGAAGCGCGAGCGGAAGCGCGTCGGCCGTGGCCAGGCGTCCGGGCTCGGGAAGACGGCAGGCAGGGGCGGAAAGGGCCAGAAGGCCCGCACCGGGAACATGCACTTCGAGGGCTTCGAGGGCGGCCAGATGCCGCTCCAGCGGCGGCTCCCGAAGTTCGGCTTCAAGAACGTCTTCCGGCGCGAGCTCGAGGAGCTCCAGGTCGCGAGGCTCGACGTCCTGCCGCCCGGCAGCGTGGTCGACCTGGCGGCGGCCGCCGCGGCCGGCCTGGCGCGCCGGAGCGGGGAGGGGCTGGTGGTCCTCGGCGCCGGCGAGCTGAAGGCCGCATACACCGTCCGCGCCGACCGCGTCACAGCCGGCGCGCGCGCGGCCATCGAGAAGGCGGGCGGCACGGTGGAGCTGCTGCCGCGGCGCCAGACCATGTACGAGAAGCGGCGCGCGGCGGAGCTGGCGGCGCGGCCGCCCCGGACGCCCAAGGCGAAGCCGGAGCCGCAGGCCAAGCCCGAGAAGGCGCCCCGGGCCGAGAAGAAGGAGAAGAAGGCGAAGAAGGGCGACGGGGAGTAGCGGGCCGGGGGGCCGCGCGCCGCGCGGAGCCGCCCCCGGTGGGCCGCTGTCGTGAGGTGGGTCCTTCCGCGGCGCGGCGCCGCGGTGTCCGACCGCCGCGCGGGGCGCGGCGGCCCGAAGGGTGTTGCGCATGGTGACGAGCGGCGTCGCGAACATGTTCCGCATCCCGGAGCTGCGCAAGCGGCTCCTCTTCACCCTGGGGATCCTGGCGGTCTACCGGCTCGGGATCTTCGTCACGACGCCGGGCGTGGACCGGGTCGCGATGCGCCGCGTGGTCCAGAGCGCCGGTGGCCTGCTCGGCCTCTTCAACCTCTTCTCGGGCGGCGCCCTCGAGCAGCTCTCGATCTTCGCGCTCGGCATCATGCCGTACATCTCCGCGTCGATCATCCTGCAGCTCCTCACCGTGGTCATCCCCGCCCTCGAGAAGATGCAGAAGGAGGGCGAGATCGGCCGGCGCAAGATCACCCAGTACACGCGCTACGGCACCATCGTGCTCTCGGTGATCCAGGGCTTCGGGATCGCGACCTACCTCGAGTCGCTGCGCGACAGCACCGGCCTGATGGTCGTGGCCACCCCTGGCTGGGCCTTCCGGGTCCTGACCGTGATCTCGCTGGCGGCGGGCACCGCCTTCATCATGTGGATGGGCGAGCAGATCACCGAGCGAGGCGTCGGCAACGGCATCTCGCTCATCATCTTCGCCGGGATCGTGGCCCGCATCCCGGACGCCGTGTACCAGACCTACGCCGCTTACCGCACGCCGGGCGCCGGCCTCGACGAGTTCAAGGTCATCGTGTTGACGGCCCTCATGATCGTGACCGTGGGCGTCATCGTCTTCTTCGAGCGCGGGCAGCGCCGCATCCCGATCCAGTATGCGAAGCGCGTGGTGGGGAGGAAGCTCTACGGCGGGCAGTCGACGCACCTGCCGCTCAAGGTCAACACGTCGGGCGTGATCCCGCCCATCTTCGCGAGCTCGATCCTGCTCTTCCCGGCGACGCTCGCGTCGTGGTTCCCGTTCCTGTCCCGGCTCTCGGACGAGCTGCGCGCCGGGACCTGGATCTACAACACGTTCTACGTCGCGCTGATCATCTTCTTCGCCTACTTCTACACGGCGGTGACCTTCAACCCGGTCGACGTCGCCGACAACCTGAAGAAGTACGGCGGGTACATCCCGGGAATCCGTCCCGGCACG
>JAJYHA010000294.1 GCA_021784995.1 Myxococcales bacterium | reverse complement strand
GCGGGCAGGCGGGCCGGCGAGGCGCCGCGCGGCCGGGGCGCCGGGGATCGCGCCGCCCCGCGGGCGCCCCGTCAGTCGCGCCGCGAGCCGAAGAGGCGGAGCAGGGCGAGGAACAGGTTGATGAAGTCGAGGTAGAGCGCGAGCGCGCCGTTCACCGGGAGGGCCGCGCTCCCGCCGCCGGCGCGGGCGAAGCGGCGGAGCTTCTGCGTGTCGTAGGCGGCGAGGCCCGTGAAGACGAGGACCGCGGCGCAGGAGACGACGAAGGAGAGCATGTCGGAGCGCAGGAAGACGTTGACCACGCTCGCCAGCACGACGCCGATGAGGCCCATGAAGAGGAAGCTGCCCCAGCTCGTCAGGTCGCGGCGCGTGACGGTGGCGTAGACGCTCATCGTCCCGAACGTCGCGGCGGTGGTCACGAAGGCCATCCCGACCGAGGCGCCCGTGTAGACGAGGAGGATCACCGAGAGCGTCGCCCCGTTCAGGGCGGAGTAGAGGAGGAAGAGACCGCCCGCCGCGGCGGCCGAGAGGCGCTGCGCCGCGGCCGAGAGGGCGATGACCAGGCCCAGCTCCGCGATGACGAGGCCGAAGAAGACGAACCGGTTGCCGACGACGAGGCGCAGGGCGGCCTCGGAGCTGGCGACCGCGTAGGCCACCAGGGCCGTGACGGCCAGGCCGGCGGTCATCCAGCGGTAGACGGCGGCCATGAAGCGGCGCTCGGCGTCCGCGGCGCCGCGGGTGAGGGCCTGCTCGCGTTCTGCGTAACCAGCGGGTGCGTTGAAGGGCATGCCCTGAATCTAGCGCGGCGCGCCCTCCGCCGACAGGGGATCGGACCGGACCGGACCGGTGCAGCGCAGCAGCGCCGTCCCCGCCAGGCCGGCCACCAGGGATCCGGCGAGGATCCCGAGCTTGGCCTCGTCGAGCAGGTCGGCGCGTCCCGGATAGGCCAGGGCGGCGATGAAGAGGGCGACGGTGAAGCCGATCCCGGCCACCATCGAGACGCCGAGGAGCTTGACGCGCGACGCCCCGCCCGGGATCCGCGCGACGCCGAGCGCGGTCGCTGCCAGGGTGAAGGTGAAGATGCCGGCCTGCTTGCCCAGGAAGAGCGCGAGGGCCGTACCGATCGCCACCCGGCCGATCCCGTGCTCCGCCCGAAACGAGCGCAGGTCGACCCCCGAGTTCGCGAGCGCGAAGAGCGGCATGATCCCGAACGCGACCCAGGGATGGAGCCGGCGGATGAAGCGGTCGAGCGGCGCCTCGTGCTCCCGGACGCGCTCGCCCAGGGCGAGGAGCGCCTCCGCGTCGCCGGCGGCGTCCGGTCGGGCGGCGAGGTGGGCCGAGGCGCGCTCCGCCAGCGCACGCAGCACCTCGCGCGGGGCCGAGGGGGCGCGCGCCGGCACGGCGAGGCCGAGCACGACGCCGGCGATGGCCGGGTGGATGCCGCCGGCGTGCAGCGCCCACCAGAGCATCGCGCCCACGACTCCGTAGGCGGACGCCGCCTGGACGCAGCGCCGCGACAGGAGCGCCAGGACCGGTACCAGCCCGACCGCGGCGGCGAGCCACCCGGGATGCAGCGCGCCGCCGTAGAAGAGGGCGATGACGACGATGCCTCCGATATCGTCGAAGATGGCGAGGGCGGTGACGAAGACCACCAGCGCCTGCGGGACGCGGCGGCGGAGCAGGGTCAGCACGCCGACGCAGAAGGCGATGTCGGTCGCCGTCGGGATGCCCCAGCCCGGCTGGCCGGCGCGCCCGTGGTTGAGCGCCAGGAAGATGGTGGCCGGCAGCAGCATGCCGCCCAGCGCCGCGATGGCCGGGAGCACCGCCTGCGAGCGCTCCCGCAGCTCGCCGAGGACCAGCTCCCGCTTGATCTCCATCCCGACCAGGAAGAAGAAGATCGTCATCAGCCCGTCGTCGACGAGGCTGGCCAGGGTGAAGCGCGCCCGCAGCCCGCCCAGGCGGAACTCCAGCGGAAGGTCGAACAGGGCGCGATGGCTCGCGGGGCCGAGGACGTTGACCCACGCCAGCGCCGCCACGGCGCAGGCGAGCAGGACCACGCCGCTCGCCGCCTCGGTCCCGAAGAAGGCCTGGATCGGGCGCAGCGCTGCCCCGAAGGGCTCCGGCACCGAGAATCCGCGGCCACGGCCGGCGCAACGCTCGCGCTCCGACTCGCCCGCCGCTGCTTCCCGTCTCGCCATGGACCCCACCCGATCGGCTGGCGACCGCCGCGCGGCGGCCCTCCCGCAGGCCGCGCCAGGGCCGGCGCGTGCGCCGTGACGCGGCGGCCGAGAGGTACCGGGGCGGGGCGTGGGTGTCAACGATTCGCGAGCGGTCCAGCGGCCGTGCCGGCCATCACGCGGCGGTGCCGGGCGAGCGCCTCCGCCGGTCGCTCCACCCGCGGTCGCCCGCGGACGTCCGCCGGCCGGCTCAGGGTGCCGTCAGCGTCGCGTTGCTGGCGTAGGCGCCGCAGGTGGTCGTGACGGTCGCGGTGAAGCGCGCGGTCTGGCCGGGCTGCAGCGACACGGTGGTGGGGCTCAGCGCCACGCCGAGCACGCGCGTCGCGACCGTGACGGCGATCGACTGCGACTGTGCCGGATCGGCGTGGCTCGTCGCCACGACGTGGTAGGTGCCGGCGGCGGAGGGCGCCGTGTACACCCCGGCGCTCGTGACCGCGCCGCCCGCGCTCCCCTCCGCCACGGTCCACGCGACGGCCTGGTCGGCGGTGCCGGAGACCGCCGCCGTCAGCGCGACCGACTGACAGCCCGCGACCTGGGCGCTGGCGGGAGAGATGGCGACCGAGACGGCGGGCGCGGGGGCCGGCGGCGCCGACGGCGCCGACGGTGCCGACGGTGCCGACGGTGCCGACGGTGCCGACGGTGCCGACGGTGCCGACGCGCCCGCGGCCGCTGCCGTGACCGTCACCGACGCGGTGGCGGCGGCCGTGGGCTCGACGGCGCTGGTGGCGACCACGTGGTACGTGCCGGCCACGGCCGGCGCCACGTACTGGCCGGCGGCGTCGATGGTCCCGCCCGACGCACCCTCCTGGATCGTCCAGGTGACGCCGGTGCTGGCGGTCCCCGTGACCGCGGCGCTGAAGGTGGCGACCGTGCCGGCGGCGATCGTCAGGGTGGCCGGTGTCACGACCACCGCGATGCTCGCGGCCGCCGCGCCACCGGCCGGGCTGCCGGCCGAGCTCCCGAGCGGGTTCCCGACCGGGCCGCCGGACGAGCTCCCGCCCGTGCAGGCGAGGATGAGCAGTGCCGCGGTTGCGGCGACGCGTCGAGAGCGCAGGAGCATGGATCGTTTCCCCGGTGCCGGAGGGATGCGCGCGCGATCGTCGCTGCGGCGCCATCCCACGGATCGGGTGCAGGAATAGCATGCACACGGAACGTGCGAATCGAGGTGCGCGCAGCACAGCGCGGCCGAGCGGACCACATCGACGCCGTCGTGCCACACGGTGCTCGGATGGAGGCGCGGAGCGGTGCCGCCGCCACCCCGTCGCGCGCGAGAGCGCGGCCGTCTCCCCGGCGCGCCACGATGGACCGAGGTGCTGGACGGATGACCCGAGACGAAGAACGGGGACCTGGGGCGACACCCCACGTCCCCGTCCTGACGGAGAGCCGACACCCAGAATCGAACTGGGGACCTACTGATTACGAATCAGTTGCTCTACCGGCTGAGCTATGTCGGCGGACGGGGCGCGTTCTTAGCACCCGCGGCGGCCGGTCGCAAGCGTCGGGGGCGGCCGCCGCGCCGCGTGATCCGCGCCCGGGGCGGTGATAGGAGTGGCCGCCAGGAGCGAGGGGCCGCGGGCATGTCCCAGGCGACAGACGAGCCGCACGCGCAGGACGAGGCAGGGGGGCGAGCCCGCGCCGGGCGGGCGCACGGGGGGGGCGCCACGGGGGGCCACGCCCACGAGCACCACCACGCGGCGCACGGTCCGAGCGAGGCGGGGAGCGTCCGCCGCCTGGGAGTCTCGCTCGGCGTCGCGAGCGCCATCATGCTGGCGGAGGCGCTCGGTGGCTGGCTCTCCGGCTCGCTGGCCCTGCTCTCCGACGCCGGCCACATGCTCACCGACGCGGCGGCGCTGGCGCTGGCCCTGCTCGCGGTGGTCTTCGGCGCGCGCCCGGCCGACACCAAGCGGACCTTCGGCTTCCGGCGGCTGGAGGTGCTCGCCGCCCAGGTGAACGTCGCCACGCTGCTGCTGCTCACGGCCTGGATCGGCTGGGAGGCGCTCGAGCGGCTGCGCACGCCGCACGCGCCCATCCACCTCGGGGTGATGGCCGGGGTGGCCACGGTGGGCGTGGTCGGGAACTCGGTCATCCTGGTCTGGCTCCGCGGCGACCACAACCTCAACACCCGCTCCGCCTTCCTCCACGTCCTGGGCGACGCCATCGCCTCGCTCGCGGTCCTCGCCGGCGCGGGGGCGATGTGGCTGCGTCCCGAGCTGGGCTGGATCGACCCGGTCCTCTCGCTCGCCATCGCGCTCCTCATCCTGTGGGGCGCGGGCCGCCTGGTCCTGGAGATCACCGACATCCTCATGGAGGCGGTGCCGCGCCACCTGGACGTGGACCAGATCGCGCGCCTCATGGAGGAGGCGGAGGGGGTGGTGGCGGTGCACGACCTGCACGTCTGGACCATCTCCAGCGGCCTCTACGCCCTCTCCGCGCACCTCGTCATCCGGTCCGAGGCCATGGGTCGGAACGACGCCATCCTGACGGCGGTCAAGTCGAGCCTCTGCCGGCGCTACGGCATCGACCACACCACGCTGCAGATCGAGTCGGTCGACTACGCCCACGTCGACGACGTGCACACCCACTGATGGCCGCGTCGCGCCCGCCCCGATCCCGTCGCGCGGGCCCCGGCCGGGCAGGCCGCTGAGGTGCGGATCGTGGCCGGCACCGCCCGCGGCAGGGCGCTCGAGGCGCCGCGCGGGCGCTCCACGCGGCCCACGAGCGACAAGATCCGCGGGGCCGTCTTCAACATCCTGGGGCAGTTCTTCGCCGGGGGGGAGGTGCTCGACCTCTACGCCGGCACGGGCGCCCTCGCCCTGGAGGCGCTGTCGCGCGGCTGCGCCCGTGCGCTGTGCGTGGAGCGCGACCGGAGCGCGGCGGAGATCCTCCGGCGCAACGCGGCGGCCTGCGGGTTCGCGGAGCGGGTGGAGGTGCGCGCCGGACCGGTCGAGGCGCTCCTGGAGCGCCTCCCGCACGGAGGCTTCTCGCTGGTGTTCGTGGACCCGCCCTACGCCGCCGGGCCCGGGGAGGCCCTGGGGCGCCTCGGGCCGCTGGTCGCCCCGGGCGGCCGGGTGGTCGCCGAGCACGACGCGCGCCGCGCGCCGGGGGAGCGCTACCCGGGCCTGGTGCTGGAGGACCGCCGCCGGTACGGGAGCACGGGGATCTCGATCTACCGGGCCGAGTAGGCGAGAATCCGCCGCCATGCCGAACCGCATCGCGATCTATCCAGGATCCTTCGACCCGCTCACGAACGGCCACCTCTCCCTCATCCACCGTGGGCTGCAGATCTTCGCCGGACTCATCGTCGCCGTGGCGAACAACCCGGAGAAGAACCCCATGTTCACCTTCCAGGAGCGGATGGGGCTCATCCGCGAGGCGGTCGGCGACGACCCGCGCGTGGAGGTCGACAGCTTCGACGGCCTCATGGTCGACTACGCGAAGCGGCGCGGCGTCCACACCGTGCTGCGCGGGCTGCGGGCCGTCTCCGACTTCGAGTACGAGTTCCAGCTCGCCAACATGAACCGGCGGCTCGACCCGCAGTTCGACAGCGTCTTCGTGATGACCGGCGAGGACTACTTCTACGTCTCGGCGCGGCTCGTCCGAGAAGTCGCGCGGTTCGGCGGCGACGTCTCGACCCTGGTTCCGGCCAACGTGCACGTCGCGCTGCAGCGGAAGCGGGCGTCCGGTGACTTCGCGCGCCGGTAGCGCAGCGGGCGATCGCGCGCCCCGCGCGGCGCCAGGTGCCCGTTGACGCGGCGCGCCGCTCATGCGTGAATCAGCGGCCGCCCTGCGCGGCGCCCACGCCCTGTCCGACCGAAGTCGAGGAGACGTCCCCATGAGCCCCGCCGCCCTCCACCCCCTCGCCGCCGCCGCCAACGAAGCGCTCTCGAAGGACTGCCCGATCGTCCTCGGGATGCTGAGCGAGCGCGGCAGGCGCTTCTTCTTCCCCGCGAAGGGCATCCTGGCCCAGGGGGCCGAGGCGAAGCAGAAGGCGAAGACGGCCAACGCGACGGTGGGCATCGCGACCGAGAACGGCGCGCCCATGCACCTGGCCTGCGTCAACCGGTACTACCAGGGCCTCACGCCGGGCGAGATCTTCGACTACGCGCCGAGCTACGGGAAGCCCGAGCTCCGGGCCGCCTGGGCGCGGAAGCAGCGCGAGCAGACCCCGAGCCTCGGCGCGCACCCCACCTCGAACCCGGTGGTCACGAACGCGCTGACGCACGGCCTCGGCCTCGTCGGCGACCTCTTCCTCGACTCGGGCGACGCGGTCCTCTCCAGCGACCTGATGTGGGAGAACTACAACCTGAACTGGGAGACGCGGCTGGAGGCCCGGTTCTCCTACTACCCCTTCTTCGACCCGCGGCTCACGGGCTTCAACCTGGCCGGCTTCACGGCGGCGCTGGCGAAGCACCGCGGCAGGAAGCTGGTGGTGTCGCTCAACTTCCCGAACAACCCCTCCGGCTACACGCCGACCCGGGCGGAGAGCGAGGCCATCGCGGCCGCGCTGCAGGCGGAGGCGGAGGCGGGCACGAAGCTCGTCGTCTGCGTGGACGACGCGTACTACGGGATGTTCTTCGACGAGGCCTGCGCGACCGAGTCGATCTTCGGCCGGCTGGCCGGCGCGTCGGACAACCTGCTGGCCGTGAAGATCGACGGCGCGACCAAGGAGGAGTTCGTCTGGGGCCTCCGGGTCGGGTTCATCACCTTCGGCGTGAAGAACGGGACGCCCGCCGCCTACAAGGCGCTCGAGGACAAGACCGCCGGCCTCATCCGCGCCTACGTCTCGAACATCTCCAACCCCGGCCAGTCGATCGTGCTGAAGGCGCTGGCCGATCCTGACTTCCGGCGGCAGCAGGCCGAGAAGGTGGCCGTGCTCCGCTCCCGCGCCTCGGTGGTGGCGCAGGAGTGCCGCCGCCCCGAGTACGCCGACTGCTGGGACGTCTACCCGTTCAACAGCGGCTACTTCATGTGCCTGCGGCTGAAGGACGTCGACGCCGACGCGGTGCGCGTGCGCCTGCTCGACGAGCACGGCGTGGGGACCATCGCCCTCGGGACGAGGGAGCTGCGCGTCGCCTTCTCCTGCCTGGCGGAGGCGCAGATCCCGGGCGTCTTCAGCGCGGCGGCCAGGGCCGTCCGCGCCGTCCGCGGCCACTGACCCGCGCCGCGACCCGCCCTCCGGCTTGCGGGGTGCGGGTTGCCGGCGGGGAGGCCTGTGCGCTCGGGCCCGGCCCAACCTGTGGGCGGACCCGGAGCGGGTCACCCGTCGGCCGCAACCCCGCGGCGACCTTGACCGCGTTCCAGCCCCGTCTCGCAATGGTGGGAGAGAGGAGGCCGGTATGCTGAAGCTCGTGGTGAACGCCGTCCTGGCCGGGTGGCTGCTGGTGTCCGCCTTCGTCCTGCCCCAATCGACGGTGAGCGCGTGGAACGCGATCGTCGTGGCCGTCCTGGTGGCGGCCGTCGCGCTCTTCGCGTTCGTCGCCGTCGGCAGGCCCGGGATCCGGTGGGGCGTCTCGGTGCTGGCCGTCTGGCTCTTCGCCAGCGCCATCGTCCTGCCGCACGAGTCGCTCGGGACGGTCCTGCACGACGCGCTCGTGGCCTGTCTGCTCGCGCTCGTCTCGCTGCTCCCGTCGCACCGCTGGGGCGGCCAGCAGGCGCAGCAGGCGGTGAAGCCGGCCTGAGAGCCGGCGCCGTGCGGCGGGTCGGGCGACGCCCCGCGCAGGGAGCACCTGCTGGGAAGCTGTGCTAGGTTCCGCCTTCCATGCCCCGCCGCACCGACATCAAGAAGATCATGATCGTGGGCTCAGGGCCCATCGTCATCGGGCAGGCCTGCGAGTTCGACTACTCGGGCGTCCAGGCCTGCAAGGCGCTGAAGGAGGAGGGCTACCAGGTCGTCCTCCTTAACTCGAACCCCGCCACCATCATGACGGATCCGGGGTTCGCCGATCGCACCTACGTCGAGCCCATCACACCCGAGTTCGCCGAGCAGATCCTGGCCCGCGAGCGGCCGGACGCGCTGCTCCCCACCCTCGGGGGCCAGACCGCGCTCAACCTGGCGGTGGCGCTCGCCAGGAACGGCGCCCTGGAGCGGCACGGCGTGCAGCTCATCGGCGCCTCGCTGGCCGCCATCGAGAAGGCGGAGGACCGGCAGCTCTTCAAGGACGCCATGAACCGGATCGGCGTCGAGATGCCGAAGTCCGGGTACGCGGTGGGCTGGGACGAGGCGGAGCGGATCGCGGGCGAGATCGGCTTCCCGGTCATCATCCGCCCCTCCTTCACCATGGGCGGGGAGGGCGGCGGCGTCGCTTACAACCGCGAGGAGTTCGAGGAGCTGGGCCGGCGCGCGCTCCAGCTCTCGCCCACCCACACCATCCTCATCGAGGAGTCGATCATCGGGTGGAAGGAGTACGAGCTGGAGGTGATGAGGGACCGCAACGACAACGTGGTCATCATCTGCTCGATCGAGAACCTCGATCCGATGGGGGTCCACACCGGCGACTCCATCACCGTCGCACCCATCCAGACGCTGACCGACAAGGAGTACCAGCGGATGCGCGACGCCAGCATCCGCATCATCCGCGAGATCGGGGTCGACACCGGCGGCTCGAACATCCAGTTCGGCGTGCACCCGCGCACCGGGCGGCAGGTGGTCATCGAGATGAACCCGCGCGTCTCGCGCAGCTCGGCCCTGGCCTCCAAGGCGACCGGCTTCCCCATCGCCAAGATCGCCGCCAAGCTGGCGGTGGGCTACACGCTGGACGAGATCCGCAACGACATCACCCGCGAGACGCCGGCCAGCTTCGAGCCGACCATCGACTACGTGGTCACGAAGATCCCGCGCTTCGCCTTCGAGAAGTTCAAGGGCGCCGACGACACCCTCACCACGCAGATGAAGTCGGTGGGGGAGGTGATGGCCATCGGGCGCACCTTCCAGGAGAGCTTCCAGAAGGCCATCCGCGGGCTCGAGATCGACCGGGCCGGGCTGGAGTCGCCGCTCGGCAAGCGCCCGGGGGATCGCCACACGGACGCCGAGCGCGACCGGATCCGGGACGAGGTGCGCGTCCCGCGCGGGCGCCGCATCTTCTGGGTGGGCGAGGCCTTCCGTGCCGGGCTGTCGGTGGACGAGGTGCACCGCATCAGCGCCATCGATCCCTGGTTCCTGCGCGAGATCCAGGCCATCGTGGCGGAGGAGGTCGCCCTTGCGCGCGGGCTGCCGCGCGAGGCGGCCGCCTGGCGCCGCGTGAAGTCGATGGGCTTCTCCGATCGCCGGCTCGCCGCGCTGGCGAACGCCACCGAGCGCGAGGTGCGCGAGGCGCGGTGGGCGGCCGGCGTGCGGCCGGTCTTCAAGCGCGTGGACACCTGCGCGGCCGAGTTCGAGGCCTACACGCCCTACCTCTACTCCACCTACGAGGAGGAGGACGAGGCGGCGCCGACCGACCGGCGCAAGATCATGATCCTGGGGGGCGGCCCCAACCGCATCGGGCAGGGCATCGAGTTCGACTACTGCTGCGTTCACGCATCCTTCGCGCTGCGGGAGGCCGGGTTCGAGACCATCATGGTCAACTGCAACCCGGAGACGGTCTCCACCGACTACGACACGTCGGACCGCCTCTACTTCGAGCCTCTCACGCTCGAGGATGTGCTCGAGATCGTCCAGGTGGAGCGCCCGGAGGGGCTCATCGTGCAGTACGGGGGGCAGACGCCGCTCAAGCTCGCGGTGCCGCTGCACGAGCTGGGCGTCCCCATCCTGGGGACGACCCCGGACGCCATCGACCGCGCCGAGGACCGGGAGCGCTTCGCGCAGCTCATCGACCGGCTGAAGCTCCGGCAGCCGAAGAACGGCGTGGCCAGGAGCGCCGAGGAGGCCTTCGCCGTCGCGCACCGCATCGGGTACCCGGTGATGGTGCGACCCTCCTACGTGCTGGGGGGGCGCGCCATGGAGGTCGTCTACGACGACGAGGATCTCCGCGCCTACCTGACCGAGGCCGTGCAGGCCTCCAACGAGCGGCCGGTGCTCGTGGACCGGTTCCTGCGCGACGCCGCCGAGGTGGACGTCGACGTGGTGTCGGACGGGAAGGACGTGGTGGTGGGCGGCGTGATGGAGCACATCGAGGAGGCCGGCATCCACTCCGGCGACTCGGCCTGCGCGCTCCCGCCCTTCAGCCTCGCCCCCGGCCTGGTGGCCGAGATCGAGCGGCAGTCGATCGAGCTCGCGCGCGAGCTGTCGGTGAAGGGGCTGATGAACGTGCAGTTCGCCATCCAGGGCGGCGACGTCTACGTGCTGGAGGTCAACCCCCGGGCGAGCCGGACCGTGCCCTTCGTGGGCAAGGCCATCGGCGTCCCGCTGGCGAAGGTGGCGGCGCTGGCGATGGTGGGCCGGTCGCTCCGGTCGCAGGGGGCGCTGGAGCTGGCGCGGCCCCGCCACGTCTCGGTCAAGGAGGCGGTCTTCCCCTTCGCGCGATTCCGCGGCGTCGACACGGTCCTCGGGCCGGAGATGCGCTCCACCGGCGAGGTGATGGGCATCGCCGCGGACTTCTTCAGCGCCTTCTGGAAGGCGCAGTCGGCGGCCCGGAACACGCTGCCCAGCCAGGGCGCGGGGCTCCGCGCCTTCGTCTCGGTGAAGGACGCGGACAAGGCGGGAGCGGCCGAGGTCTGCCGCCGCCTCATCGCGCTGGGCTTCGAGGTGCTCGCCACCCGCGGCACCGCGTCCTATCTGGAGGGCCGGGGCCTGGCGGCCACGCCCGTGCTCAAGGTCCAGGAGGGGCGACCCTCGATCGTCGACCGGATCAAGGACGGCGAGGTGCACCTGGTCTTCAACACCACGGCCGGCAAGCGCGAGATCGCGGCCAGCTACTCCATCCGGCGCGAGACCCTGATGAAGGGGGTGCCCTACTTCACCACCGTGACCGGCGCCCGGGCAGCGGTGGGGGCGATCGAGGCCGCGAAGGCCGGCCGCCTCGAGGCGCGCTCGCTGCAGGAGTACCACGGCACCGCATGACGGCGAGGGCCGCCTCCGCCGGTTGCCCGTCGCGGCGGGGCCGCGCATGTCCCGTTGACATCCTGCCCTTCGTGAAGCACGATCCAGGTCGAGCGGCCGCCCCGAAGCAGGGGACGGCCGCGGCTTTTTTCGCGGAAGGCGACGCCATGGCCGAACAGCGCATGCCCATAACCAGGGCCGGGCTCCTCCGGCTCAAGGACGAGCTGAAGCGACTCAAGAGCCACGAGCGGCCCAAGATCGTGAAGGAGATCGCGGAGGCACGCTCGCACGGCGACCTGTCCGAGAACGCCGAGTACCACGCGGCCAAGGAGAAGCAGTCGCACCTGGAGGGGAGGATCCTCCAGGTCGAGGACTGGATCGCGCGCGCGGAGGTGATCGAGGTCGGGAAGCTCCGCGGCGAGCGCGCCGTCTTCGGCGCCACGGTCACCCTCTCCGACGGCGACGCCGGCGAGGAGGTGCGCTACCAGATCGTGGGCGAGCTGGAGGCCGATCTGAAGCAGGGGAAGATCAGCGTGACCTCGCCCATCGCCAGGGCCATCATCGGCAAGCAGGAGGGGGACGCGGTCAAGGTCCGGGCCCCGGCCGGCGAGCGCGAGTACGAGATCGTCTCGGTGGAGTTCATCGAGGAGACCTTTTCGATCGACGAGGGCTGAGCGCGCGCGCCGCGCCACCGCCGGCCTGCCGGCGGACGG
>JAJYHA010000317.1 GCA_021784995.1 Myxococcales bacterium | reverse complement strand
GGCGATCGTCCTCGGGCACCAGGCGCCGCTCGAGGGTCGCCAGGAGGCCGACGAGCTCGTCCAGCACGACCCGGTCGGTCTCCCGGGAGAAGGCCTCGCAGAGGTCGAGGAGATCGCCGATCCCCCGCTCCCCGCGCCGCACCAGCGCCCACCCGTCGGAGAGCAGCGCCACCCGCTCCGGCGGGGCGAGGTCCTCGAGGTGGCCGGCGAGCGCCCCGAGGAGCGCCGGGCCGGGCGCGACCCGGTAGAAGCCCGTCGCGCCGGCGTTCACCACCACCCAGTCCGGGGCCGCGCCCAGCGGGAGGGCGACGGCGCCCTCCCTGAGGAGCAGGCGCCGCTCCTCGACCCTCCCCGCCCGGCCGAGCCTCAGCACGATCGGGATCGGCCAGCGCGCCCCGGGATCCTCGTCGCCCGGCCGGGAGAGGAAGCGGCGCTGCGAGAGCCGGAGGGTCGCCCCGACGAGCTCGGCGTCGACCACCGGGAACCCCGGCCGATCGATCCAGGCGGCCGCCAGCTCCTCGACCGGCTCGCCCGACGCCTCGCCGAGCGCGCGCCAGAGATCGGCGGCGACCGCGTTGTCGCGCGCGTGCCGCCGCATGTACCGGCGGATCCCCTCCCGGAAGCGATCGGCGCCGAGGTAGCGCTCGATCATCCGGAGCACCCCCCCGCCCTTCTCGTAGGTGATGAGGTCGAAGGACTCGGTCGCCTCGCCGACGGTCCGGACCTCGGCCCGGATCGGGTGGGTGGCGTGGAGGGCGTCGAGCGCCATCGCCGCCGCCTTGCCCTGGTCGAAGTCGAGCCAGAGGCGCCAGCCCGGGCGCCACCCGTCGACCACCAGGTAGGCCATCCAGGTGGCGAAGGCCTCGTTGAGCCAGAGGTCGTCCCACCAGCGCATCGTCACCAGGTTCCCGAACCACTGGTGGGCGAGCTCGTGGGTGACCACCTCCGCGACCCGCTTGCGCTGCGCCAGGGACGCGGTCGCCGGGTCGAGGAGGAGCGCGACCTCCCGGTAGGTCACCAGCCCGGCGTTCTCCATCGCCCCGGCCTCGAAGTCGGGCAACGCCACCTGGTCCAGCTTCCCGAAGGCGTAGGGCAGCCCGAAGTAGTCCTCGAGCCGCGGCAGCGCCGCGAGCGCCACCTCCTGCCCCCAGGCGGCGAGCCCCCCCTTCCCGGTCGCGGCCCAGCTCCGCACCGGGATCGCGCCGATCGCGCCGGTCGCCCCGGCCTCGATCCGGCCCACGACCAGCGCCACCAGGTAGGCCGGCAGCGGCGGGGTCTCGGCGAACTGGACGACCCGCGTCGCCCCCCTGGCCTCCGACGACTCGGCGGCGCCGTTGGAGAGGGCCTCCAGGTCCGACGGGATCTCCACCGCGAGGCGCCAGGGCGCCTTGAAGCCCGGCTCGTCGAGGCAGGGGAAGACCCTCCGCGCGTCGGCCGCCTCGAACTGGGTCGCCGCCAGCTCCGGACCGGCCAGGTAGAGGCCGCGCAGGCCGTCGGTGAACCGGCCGGTCCAGGCGAGCCGGAGCTCCGCGCGACCGGCCGGGAGCGCCGCCGGGAAGGCCAGCCGGACGGTCTCGCTCGCCGCGACCGGCGTCGCGCTGCCCTCGAGGAGCCGTCCGCCGACCTCGCAGGCGCAGCGCGTCAGCCGCAGCCCCGCGGCGTGGAGGACCAGCTCGCTCGCCTCCCTCGCGAGGGAGAGCGCGAGGGTCAGCTCGCCGGAGAAGGCGCGCCCCGCGAGATCGACCGACAGCCGGGCGTCGTAGCGGAGCGGACGGATCCCGGGGTCGAGGCGGAAGGCGCGGTCTTCGGTCGGGTGTCGCATCCGTTCTCCGTGCTGACGGGGGGAAGGTGGCCGCGGGCGGGGCTCGCCACCCGGTTGGGTTGATACCACGCCACGCGGTGCGCCAGCGCGCCTCCGCCGGTTACTGGATCCCGTCGAGGAGAGATGGCCGAGCCCCGCACCCGCCCCGACGAGATCTCCCGCTCCCGCGAGGTGGCGGAGGCGGCGCGCGACCGCGAGTGGAAGGGCGCGGGGTTCCTCCGGGACCTCTTCCTCGGGCGGCTCGACCTGGGGCTCGTCGATCCCTATCCGCTGGCGCGCTCCACCCGCCCCGCCTTCCTGGAGTGGCTCGCGCGCTTCGAGCGCTTCCTGCGCGAGGAGGTCGATCCGGCCGCGATCGACGAGGCCGAGGCCTATCCACCCGCGGTGCTGGACGGGCTCCGCGCCCTGGGGGCCTTCGGGATGAAGGTCCCGACCGAGTACGGCGGGCTCGGGTTCGACCAGGTCGAGTACGGGCAGGTCATGCAGCTCCTCGGGAGCCACGACGCCAGCGTGACCGCGCTCCTCTCGGCCCACCAGTCGATCGGCGTCCCCCAGCCGCTCGAGCGCTTCGGCTCCGAGGAGCTGAAGCGCCGCTACCTCCCGCGGATCGCCCGGGGGGCGATCAGCGCCTTCGCCCTGACCGAGACGGTGGTCGGCTCCGATCCGGCGCGCCTGACCACGACCGCGCGGCGCTCCGCCGACGGCACCCACTACCTGCTGAACGGCTCGAAGCTCTGGTGCACGAACGGCACCATCGCCGAGCTCCTCGTGGTCATGGCCCGGGGGCCGGAGGACGACCAGATCAGCGCCTTCCTGGTGGAGGCGGCCTGGCCCGGAGTGAGGGTGACCCACGGCCTCCACTTCATGGGGCTGCGGGCCATCTCCAACGCGGCCCTCCAGTTCACCGACGTCCGGATCCCGGCCGGGAACCTGATCGGCGCCGAGGGGCGCGGCCTCAAGATCGCGCTCTCCACCCTCAACACCGGCCGGCTCGCGCTCCCCGCCGCCGTCGTCGGCGGCGCCAAGAGCGCCCTCGAGCTGTCGCGCACCTGGGCGGCCGCCCGGGTCCAGTGGGGGCAGGAGGTGGGCCGGCACCAGGCGATCTCCCTCAAGCTCGCCCGGATGGCCGCGGTCACCTTCGCGATGGAGGCGGTGAGCGACCTGGCCCAGTCGCTCGCCGACCGGCCCGGCTACGACATCCGGCTCGAGGCCGCGGCGGCCAAGGAGTGGAACACGGTCCAGTCCTGGCGGCTCCTCGACGAGGCCATGCAGATCCGGGGGGGGCGGGGCTACGAGCGCGAGGGCTCGCTGCGGGCCCGCGGGGAGGTGGCGGTCGGGGTCGAGCGCTGGCTGCGCGACGCCCGGATCAACCTGATCTTCGAGGGGTCTTCGGAGATCATGCACCTCTTCATGGCCCGGGAGGCGGTCGATCGCCACCTCGAGGTGGCGGGCCTGCTCGTCGATCCGCGCGCGCCGCTCGGCCGCAAGCTGGCGGCGCTCCCGCGGGTCGCCGCCTTCTACGCCCGCTGGTACCCGGGGCTCTGGCTCCGCGGGCTCGTCGCCCCCCGCCACGCCCGCTTCGGCGCCCTGGCCACGCACCTCCGCTTCGTCGAGCGCGCCAGCCGGCGGCTCGCGCGCCAGGTCTTCCACGGCATGGTCGCGTTCGGCGCCGGGGCCGAGCGGCGGCAGGGCTTTCTCTTCCGCCTGGTGGACGTCGCCGACGAGCTCTTCGCGATGTCGGCGACCATCGCGCGCGCCGAGGCGCTCCGGGCCGCCGGCGCCCCGGAGGCCGCGGCCGCCCGCGAGCTGGCGGACACCTTCTGCCGGGCGTCGCGGCGCGCGGTCGCGCGGCTCTTCCGCGAGCTCTGGTCGAACGACGACGGCGCCGCCGACCGGACCGGGCGGGCGGTCCTCGAGGGGCGCCACGCCTGGCTGGAGCGCGGCGGGATCGGCCTCGGCCTCACGGTCGAGGCGCTCCGGCCCCGCATCCCGCCGGTCGAGGCGCCGCCGATCACTCGAGGGTGAGGATCTCGGCGCCGTCCTCGGTGACCGCGACGGTGTGCTCGAACTGGGCGGAGCGTCGCCCGTCGGCGGTCACCGCGGTCCACCCGTCGCTCCAGAGCGCGTCCCGCCAGTCCCCCTCGGTGATCATCGGCTCGACGGTGAAGGTGAGGCCCGGCACCATGACCCGCCGGGCGAGGGGGTCGGCGTGGTGCGGGATCTGGAGCGAGGTGTGGAACGACGCCCCGATCCCGTGGCCGCAGTAGGAGCGAACGACGCCGAAGCCGTGGCGGACCGCGTGCGGCTCGATCGCTCGCCCGATGTCGCCGACCGGCCGGCCCGGGCGGACGGCGGCGACGCCGCGCTCCAGGCACTCGCGCGCCACCCGGACGAGCTCCTGGCCCCGCGCGTCGACCTCGCCGACGAGGAAGGTGGCCGAGCAGTCGCCGTGCATCCCGTCGAGGAACACGGTGACGTCGAGGTTCACGATGTCCCCGGGCTCGAGGGCCCGGCTGTCCGGGATGCCGTGGCAGATCACCTCGTTCACCGAGGTGCAGATCGACTTGGGGAAGCCGCGGTAGCCGAGCGGGCTCGGGTAGCCCCCGAGCCGGACCGTCTCCGCGTGGCAGAGGTCGTCCAGCGCGTCGGTGGTGATCCCGGGCCGGACGGCCTCGCCGCCGACGCGGAGGACCCGCGCCGCCGCGCGGCAGGCGCGCCGGAGCCGCTCGAGCTCCCCGGCGTCCTTCACGTCCTTTCCCTGGGCCACCGGCCGCCCCGTCCCGACGTAGTCGGGGCGAGGGATCGAGGCGGGCACGGCCCGGCCCGGGGTCACCCGCCCCGGCGCGACCGCGCGGCGACCCGGTCGCGTCGCCGGCGCGCCGCGCTCGTCCGCCGGGAGGTGGCAGCGCTTGTACTTCAGGCCGCTCCCGCACCAGCAGGGATCGTTGCGGCCGGGCCTGGTCCCGGCGGGGCTCGCGGCCTCGGTCATGCCTCCGGTTTAAGCCGGCGCCGGCGCCGGGGCAAGGCGGCGGCCCACGCCGCCCCCCCCGGCGCCCGGGCTCAGGCCGCCCGGCGCGGCGCGTCCCGGTCCTCGAGCCGCTCGGCTCGCCGGAGCGCCGCGTCGACCAGCACCGCCCGGCCGACGAAGGCGAGCAGCGCCAGCACGCCGACGTCGAAGACGAGGTCGGGCACCAGCCGCGCCCACGTCGCCGCGTGGATGAAGGCGCTCCCGGTCACCGCGGGGCTGCGCGCCCACCAGGTGCCCTTCGCGACCGCCTCGCGCAGCTGGTAGATGCCCGCCGGGAGCAGCGAGACGAACATCATCAGGAAGAGGCCGAGGTTGAGCCCCCAGAAGGCCACCCGGAGGAGGCGATCGGACCAGGCCTCGGGCCGGACGATGCTCCGCATCGAGAAGAGCATGAGGGCGATGGCGAGGAACCCGTACACGCCGAAGAGCGCGCCGTGGCTGTGGATGGGCGTCGTGTCGAGCCCCTGCGCGTAGTACAGGACGATCGGCGGGTTGATGAGGAACCCGAAGACCCCGGCCCCGAGCATGTTCCAGAAGGCCACCGCCATGAAGAAGCGGAGGGGCCAGCGCCAGGGGCGGGCCGCGGGCCCGGAGCGGACGAGCCGCAGGTGCTCGCTCACCTCGAAGCCGAGCAGCGCCAGCGGCACCACCTCCAGCGCGGAGAAGGTCGCCCCGAGGGCGGTGATGAAGAGCGGCGACCCGGAGAAGTAGAGGTGGTGGAAGGTCCCGATGATCCCGGCGCCGAGGTAGAGGGCGATGGAGAAGTGCGTGGTGCGCAGCGCCGCCCGCTCGCCCACCGCGTCGATGCGGGTGAGCACGAAGGCGACGGCGACGGTCGCGAAGACCTCGAAGAAGTTCTCCACCCAGAGGTGGACGACCCACCAGCGCCAGTAATCGGCCACCGCCAGGTGCGTGTTCGGGGAGTAGAGGAGGCCGACCGAGTAGAAGAGCGGGATGGTGACCGCCGAGTAGAGCAGGAGGTGGGTCAGGCCACCGCGATCCGCCTCGCCGGCGAGGGCCGGCCGGAGCGCGCGGTGGACGAGCCACAGCCAGAGGAGCATCCCGGCGATGAGGCCGATCTGCCAGACCCGGCCGAGCTCGACGTACTCGTAGCCCTGGTGGCCGAAGAGCCACCCGTCCGGCCCGGCGAGCTTGCCCATGACCCCGAGGTAGGTCCCGGCGAGCGCGCCCACCACGACCACGACGAGCGCCCCGAGGAGCGCCAGGGTGAGGGCCCGCTGCCCGCGGGGCTCGCGCCCGCCCACCGCCGGGCCGATGAAGAGCCCGGTGGCGAGCCAGCAGGTGGCGATCCAGAAGACCGCGAGCTGGAGGTGCCAGGTCCGGCTCGCCGCGTAGGGGAGGATCCGGGCCGTCTCGACGCCGAAGATCCGGTTCCCCTCGACCGCGTAGTGGCCGGTGATCGACCCGAGCACCACCTGCAGCCCGAAGAGGACGATGGCGATGACGAAGAACGGCAGCGTCGCGCGCTGGCTCGGGGTGGGCCGGGGGGTGCCGAGCGCCGGGATCGCCGGGACGTGCTCCGGATCCTTCGCGCGCAGCCGCAGGTACGCGAAGATCGCCACCGCGATCCCGGCGATCAGGAGGACCACCGAGACGATCGACCAGACGAGCGCCGAGGGGAGCGGCCGGTTCCCGGCGAGCGGGTCGAAGGGCCAGTTGGCGGTGTAGGTGATCGCCTCCCCCGGGCGATCGGTCCCCGCCGCCCAGGCGCTCCAGAAGAAGAAGTCGGCGATCCGGCCCGCCTCCGCGGCGTCCGGGACGAAGCCGGCGGGGATCGACATCGCGTCGTCCCCGCCGGCGAAGAGGCGCGCGTAGTGGGCGCGCAGCGCGGGGAGGGCCGCGGCCTCGCCCGCGGAGAGCGTGAGCGTCCCGGTCGCGGCGTCCCAGCGGTTCCGCTTCAGCTCGGCGGCGACCTCGGCCTCCACCCGGCCGCGCTCGCCGGGGTCGAGCGCCTCGAGATCGGCCTGGGTGAAGGACGCGGCGGCGGCGGGCGCGAGCCCGCGGCGGAGGCCGGCGGCCGCGAGCGCGGTCCGGTGCAGGGCGTCGGCCGTCCAGTCCGGGGCGAGGTAGCTGCCGTGCCCCCAGACGGAGCCGGTCGACTGGCCGCCGCGCTCCAGGTAGGACCGCTGCCCCGCGAGGATCTCGGCGCCGGTGGTGACCAGGCGGCCGTCCTCGGCGACGACCCGGTCCGGGATGGGCGGCTTGTGCTTCGCGATCTGGGCCCCGCCGAACAGCAGGACCGTGAAGGCAGCGACGATGACGAACAGGACGACGGCTCGGGCGGTCTGGCTCATGGGTCTCCGTGGGATGGCGCGCCTCGTCGGCGGCGCGCCGCGGACCAGAGCAATGGCCCGGCCAGCCCGCATCCCCCTGGATCCCGGGCGCTTCTCCGCCCCGGCCCCGGCGCCTCCACCGGCGGCCGGGTGGCGCCTCAACCGGATTTGGGTGGCCGGAGCGCGCGCGCCCGCAGGTCAGCGCGCGCCGCCGCCCTCGCCGCGGAGCCGCAGGATCTCGGCGAGCACCCCGCCGGCGGTGAGCGCCCCGCCGACCCCCGCGCCCTGGACGAGCAGCGGGCGCTCCGCGTGGCGCTCGGTGGTGAAGGCGACGAAGGCCTCGACGCCCGAGAGGCGCGCCGCCGGGTGGTGCGGGTCGACCGCGACCGGCCCGACCCGGATCGCGGCCCGCCCGTCACCGGCCGGGACGATCGTCGTGAGGTAGCGCAGGTGCCTCCCGCCGGCCCGCAGGCGCATCACCTCGCCGGCGAGCGCGGCGTCGTGCCGGCGCAGCGAGGCGATCAGCTCCACCGGCTCGAGCAGGGCGAGCGGCAGGAAGGGCTCGATCTGCACGTCGGAGAGCTCCAGCGAGAGCCCGGCCTCGCGGGCGAGGATGAGCGCCTTGCGGGCCGAGTCGAGGCCGGACAGGTCGTCCCGCGGGTCGGCCTCGGTGTAGCCGAGGCCGACCGCCCACCGCGTGGCCATGGAGAGCGCCACGCCCTTCGCCACCTCGCCGCAGAGGTACCCGAGGGTCCCGGAGAGCGATCCCTCGATCCGGACGATCCGGTCCCCCGCCTGGACCAGCCTGCGCACGGTGTCGAGGACCGGGAGGCTCGCGCCCACGGCGGTGTCGTGCGCGAAGAGGCGGTGGTGCTGGCGGCGGACCTCGTTGAGCTGGAGGGCGCGGCGCCCGGAGATGGCGAGCGGCCGCTTGTTGGCGCCGATCACGTCGATCTCCCGGCGGAACGCCTGCTCGTAGACCTCCTCCATCCCGTCGGCGCCCGTGAGGTCGACCAGCACCGGCCGGGGGAGGCCGACGAGCCGGTCGAGGAGCGCCGGGGCGGAGGCCGCGTCGACCGGCCCGGTGGCGGGCGCCGCCGCCAGCGCCCGGCGCCACCCCGCGAGATCGACCCCCTGCTCGTCGACGACGGCGCCGTGCCGGTCGGCGATCCCGACGACCCGGAGCACCACGTCGTAGTCCCGCTCGAGCCCGGCGCGCTGGGCGGCCAGCTGGTCGAGGAGCGCGCCGCCGACCTGTCCCTTCCCCATGACGAGGAGCGACAGCCCGCTCCCGGCGTAGGCGCGGTCCACGGCGTCGTTCGCGACGGCCACCCGCGCCGGGCGGCCGCGGAAGTCGGCGACCAGACCGGAGAGGCGGTCGACGTCGATGAGGAAGGCGTCGTGGCCGTGCGGGGAGTCGAGCACCGCGAGGCGCGCCCCCGGGACCAGGCGCGCCACCTCCCGCTGCTCCGCGGGCCAGTAGAGGACGTCGGAGTCGATCGAGACGACCAGCATCGGCTGCGCCAGGCCCCGGAGGACGTCGTCGAAGTCGCCGCGGCCGCGCGAGACGTCGTGGGTGTCCATCGCCCGGGTGAGGGCCACGTAGCTGGCCGGGTCGAAGCGGTCGACGAGCTGCTGCCCCTGGAAGCGGAGGTAGCTCTCGACCGCGAAGAGGTCCGCGGTCTGCGGCCGGCGGCCGAAGCGCTCCTCGAACGAGGCGAAGCTCCGGTAGGAGAGCATCGCCATCATCCGCGCCGCCGCCAGCCCGGCGGCGGGCGGGTCCGCCTCGTCGTAGCGGCCGTCTCGCCAGCGCGGATCCGCCAGGATCGCCTGGCGCTGCGCCTCCCCGAGGCCGATGGCCCAGGCCGCGTGGCGCGCCGCCGACGCGATGAAGACCACCGACTCGACCATCTCCGGGTGGCACAGGGCCCACTCGAGCGCCTGCATCCCGCCGAGGGAGCCGCCGATCACCATCCGGATCCGCCGGATCCCGAGCCGGAGCGCGAGCGCGTGCTGGACGCGGACCATGTCCCGGACGGTGATGGCCGGGAAGCCGCCGTGGTAGGGGCGCCCGGTGGCCGGGTCGAGCGAAGTCGGTCCGGTCGTCCCGTAGCAGCTGCCCAGGATGTTCGAGCAGACGACGAAGTCGCGGGACGGGTCGAGCGCGCGCCCCGGGCCGAACATCCGGGTCCACCAGAGATCGGCGTCGGCCGAGCCGGTCAGGGCATGGCAGACGATCACCGCGTTCGCGCCGTCGGGATCGAGCTCGCCCCAGGTGCGGAAGGCGACGCGGACCTCCGCGAGGCGCCCGCCCAGCTCGAGCTCGACGGCGCCGTCGAGCTCGAGCGCGCGGGTCTCCGGCGAGACGAACGCCGCCCGCCCCGCGCCTGGCGCCGCGCGGCGGGAGCTCTGGCGTCGATCCGTCATGCTGGATGGGCCGCGAATTTAGCGGCGCCCTTCCGCGCCTGTCAAGCCAGCGCCCGTGCGCCGCGACGCGGCGCGGCGGCTCGGTCCGACATGTCGGCTTGACCCAAGGTCAATCCACCGGCCGCCCCGGTCCCGCCGAACCGGGTGGCTCCCTCCCCGGGGTGAGCGCCGACCCTGCCATCACGGCCGGTGAAACGCCCTGGTTCCGGCGACTTGGCCGCCGTCACCCGGCTGGCGTCATTGGCAGGGCGCTTGCTCGTGGCGTCACGGCGATGCCGGCGTCACTCGGCCGGCGACAAGGCGAAGGGGAACCGAGATGAACGTCACGACGGCGAGCGAGGCGGCGGTGGACCTGCGGCGGGGGCCGGCGATCATCCACGGCCCGGAGAGCCCGCTCGTCGACCTGGTCCGGAGCTGCCGGCGGATCGCGACGAGCGACGCCACGGTGCTGCTCACCGGCGAGACCGGGACCGGCAAGGAGGTCTTCGCCCGGTTCATCCACGACCAGAGCGGGCGCCGGTCGCGCAGCCTGGTCCCGGTCAACTGCGGCGCGATCCCCGAGGCGCTGCTCGAGTCGGAGCTCTTCGGCCACGTCCGCGGCGCCTTCACCGGGGCCGTGCAGTCCCGGCGCGGCCGGATCGCCGCCGCCGACGGCGGCACCCTGTTCCTCGACGAGATCGGCGAGCTGCCGCTCTCGCTCCAGGTGAAGCTCCTCCGCGTCCTCCAGGAGCGCAGCTACGAGCCCGTCGGCTCCACCGAGCCGGTCCCCGCCGACTTCCGGCTGGTCGCCGCCACGAACCGCGACCTCGCGGCCGAGGTCGCGGCGGGGCGCTTCCGCCGGGACCTCTACTACCGCCTGCTCGTCTGCCCGATCGAGGTCCCGGCGCTCCGGGCCCGGACCGGGGACGTCCTCCGCCTCTTCGACCACTTCTGGACGCAGCGCGGCGAGCGCCGCCCGGTGGAGCCGGCGGTCGTCGAGGCGCTGCAGTCCTACGACTGGCCCGGAAACGTCCGGGAGCTCGAGAACCTGGTCGAGCGGCTGTCCGTCTGCTCCGAGGGGCCGGTGATCCGCGTCGGCGACCTCCCCGTCCCGCTCCGCGGCGGGCGCCCGGCCGCCGCGGCGCTCTCGGTCGTGCAGGACCTCGCGATCGCCGAGCCCCCCGCCCTCGCCCCCGCCCCGGACGCCCACGCGTTCGCCTCCCCCGCGCCCGCCTCCGCCGAGCCGATCCGCTTCCACCTCGCGAGCGACCCCGCCCCCGCGGTCGAGGCGCCCCTCACCGACGGCCGGCCCGTCGACCTCCCCGGCCTCCTCCGGAGGATCGAGGAGACCTACATCGACGCGGCCCTCACCAGGACCGGGGGCAACAAGAAGGCGGCCGCCGATCTGCTGGGGCTCCAGCGGACCACGCTGGTGGAGAAGCTCCGCCGCCGCGGGCGCGACGCCGGCGCGTCAACGCCCTGACCGGCGCCGGCGGCCTGACGTGGAGCGCGGCGCCCGGGCCTGCCCCGGGGCGCCGCTGCGCCCCGTGACCCGCCCGGCGCGTCAGCCCGACGTCGACCGGGCGCGCACGGCCGTTGCACATCGCGGGTCCCGTGACGCCCGCCGCCGCCCTCCTGACGCTCCTCGCCGCCGCGCCGCCGCTGGCGCTCGTCCGGTCGGCCGAGCGCATCGCGCTCCCGGCCTCCGCCTCCCCGGTCGTGCTGCGGCCCCGGCCCTTCGAGCGGCGGCTCACCCTCGAGGTGCCACGGGGCTCGGTCGGCGCGGTCGCGCGCCGGCTCACCGGAGCCTCCCGCCTCTGTCCCGGCGTCGAGCGCGGCCCGGGCCCGGGGGCGGTGACGCTCGTCTGCCGCTCCCCCGACCTCCGCGCCACGCTCGACCCGGTGCCCGGGGAGCCGACCCTCGACCTGCGGTCCCTGTCCGTTCCGCCCTGGCGGCCGGACGACGGCGGGGTCCCGATCGTCCCGCTCGATCCCGCCCAGCTCGGCCTGGGCCGGTGCCCCGGCCGGACCCCCGAGGCCCAGGGCGAGTGCCTCCTCGACGCGGGCCACGCCGCGGAGGCGCGCGCCCGCTTCGCCGTCGCGAGCGGCGCCGGTCCGGCGCCGCTGGCCGAGCTCCGCCTGGGCGATCTCGCCCTGGCCGACGACGACCTCGAGGCCGCCGAGGCCCACTGGCGGCGCGCCCGCAGCGAGTACCCGTACGGCCGGATGGCCCAGGCGCGGCTCTGCGAGCTCGAGCCGAGTTGCATCGGCGACGCCGAGGCGCGCGCGCCGGTCTTCGACCCCGGCCAGGTCCCCCCGGCGGTCCGGCACGACATGACCATCCGCGCCGCGCGGATCCAGGCGCTCACCGGCGACCTCTCCGGCGCGCTGCGGACCCTGGCGCCCGAGATGACCCCCGGCGGCGCCTGCGCCGGGGTGATGCGCTGGTGCGGCGACCTGCTGCTCCTCGGGCTCCGCGCCCCGACCCCGACCGGCTCCACGGCGCTCGCGCTCTACCTGG
>JAJYHA010000109.1 GCA_021784995.1 Myxococcales bacterium | reverse complement strand
GGCGGAGATGATCGTGCTCGCCGGCGGCGCGACCGGCCTCGCCGCGGGCCGCGCGCGGGCGGGCGAGGCGCTGCGCGACGGCCGGGCGCTGCGCAAGCTGCGCGAGATCGTCGCGGCCCAGGGCGGCGACGTGCGGGCGCTGGACGACCCCGGCCGCCTGCCCGGCTGCGACGGCGTGCAGGCGGTCCCGGCCCCCTCGACCGGGTTCGTGCAGCGCGTGGACGCGGAGGCCATCGGCCTGGCGGCGGTGGCGCTCGGGGCGGGCCGGGCGCGAGTCGAGGACCCCGTGCACCACGGCGTCGGCGTCGTCGTGCACCGGAAGGTGGGCGAGCGGGTGGAGCGGGGCGAGCCCCTCTGCAGCGTGCACTGGGCGACCGCCTCGCCCGAGGGGCCCGATGCCGTGGCGCGGCGGATCCTCGCCGCCTATCGGATCGGGGAGCGCGAGCCCGTCCCGGCCCCGCTCCTGCTGGAGCGCTTCGGCTCCGGGACGGAGCACGCATGAGGCGGTCGGCCCGCCGGCCGGCCTGGAGGGAGGGTCCGTGAGCCGTGCACAGCTCCACGATCGCCTCGCCTACGCGGTGGCCTGGATCCACGGGCGCACGGACGGCGTGCCCGCCGTGGGCGTCGTGCTGGGATCGGGTCTGGGTGGCTTCGCCGACGCGCTGGCCGGCCCGGTGAGCATCCCGTACCGGGAGATCCCGGAGTTCCCCGTCGCGCGCGTGCCCGGGCACGCCGGGCGGCTCGTGGTGGGGGAGGTGGCCGGGGCCGGGCGCCCCGTCACGGTCGCGGCGCTGCAGGGGCGCGTCCACGGGTACGAGGGGTGGGCGGCCGAGGAGGTCGCGTTCGGCGCCCGGGTGCTCTGCCGGCTCGGGGTCCGGCTGCTGGTCGTGACGAACGCCTCGGGGGCGGTGAACCCCGAGCTCCGGTCGGGGGACCTGGTCCGGATCACCGATCACCTGAACCTCTCCGGCCAGAACCCGCTCACCGGCCCCAACGACGAGCGGCTCGGGCCGCGCTTCCCGGATCTCTCGCACGCCTACGATCCGCGCCTGGGCGCCCGGCTGGAGGAGGCGGCGAGCCGGCTCGGGATCGCGCTCCGGCGCGGCGTCTACGCCTGCATGCCGGGACCGAGCTACGAGACGCCGGCCGAGGTCCGGATGCTCCGGGCCCTGGGCGCCGACCTGGTCGGCATGTCGACCGTCCCCGAGGTGATCGCCGCCCGGCACATGGGCGTCCCGGTGGTCGGGCTCTCGATGGTCACCAACCTCGCCGCCGGCCTCGCCGGGAAGGCGCTCTCGCACGCCGAGGTGGCCGAGGTGGCGGCGCGCGAGAGCCCACGCCTGACGGCGCTGCTCCAGGCCTTCCTGCCGGAGGCGCTGGCGTGAGGGGCGCCCGTGCGCTGGTGGCGGCCGCCCGGCGGGCCCGCCGGCGCGCGCACGCCCCCTACTCCCGGTTCCGCGTGGGGGCGGCCGTCCGCGCGGGAGGGCGCACGTTCGTGGGCGCCAACGTGGAGAACGCCAGCTACGGGCTGACGGTGTGCGCCGAGCGCGCCGCGGTCCTGGCCGCCGTGCTGGCCGGAGCGCGGCGGCTGGGGGCGGTGGCGATCGCCAGCGGCACCACGCCGCCGACGCCGCCCTGCGGCATGTGCCTCCAGACGCTGGCCGAGTTCGCCGGGCCGGACCTCCCGGTCCTGCTGGCGGGCCCGCGGGCGGTCCAGGTCACGACGCTGGGCGCCCTGTTGCCGCGCGGGTTCTCGCGGCGGTACCTCTGAGCATGCGCCTCTTCCAGGCCATCTCCGACGCTGCGGGCGCGCTGCGCGGCTGCGCGGTGGCGATCGGCAACTTCGACGGCGTCCACCTGGGACACCGGCGCCTGTTCGAGGTGACGCGCGGCCTGGCCGGGCCGCGCGCCGCCCCGGCGGTGGGGCTCACCTTCGACCCGCACCCCGTGCGCGTCCTCCGCCCCCGGCTCGCGCCGCCCCTGCTGACCCCCACGCCGCGCAAGCTCGAGCTCCTCGCCGCGTGCGGACTCGACGCGGCGGTCGTCCAGCCGTTCGATCCGGGCTACGCGCGCACGGACGCCGCGACGTTCGTGGAGCGTGATCTGGCGGGGATCCTGGGCGCGGCCGACGTCGTGGTCGGGCACGACTTCACGGCGGGGCGGGGGAGGACGCGCGTGGAGGTCCTGGGCGGCATGCTCGCCGCGCGCGGGGTGCGGCTGCACGTCGTGGACCCGGTCGCCTCCGACGGCCTGGTCGTCTCCTCCACCAAGATCCGCGAGTTCCTCCTCGAGGGGAACGTGGAGGGCGCCGGACAGCTGCTCGGCCGCCCGCACGACGTGGACGGGGTGGTCGAGCGCGGGGCGGGACGTGGCCGCGGGTTCGGCTTCGCGACGGCGAACGTGCGCCCGGCGGCCATGCTCCCCGCGAACGGGGTCTACGTGGTCTGGTGCAAGCTGGGGTCGGCGGGGTACGGGGGCGTGTGCAACGTGGGCGTGAAGCCCACCGTCCAGGAAGACGGCGCCGTCACGGCCGAGGCGCACCTGTTCGAGTTCGATGGCCGCGATCTCCACGGCGCCACCCTGCGGATCGCCTTCCTCTCCCGCCTCAGGGACGAGCGGCGCTTCCCCTCCGTCGAGGCGCTCAGGGCGCAGATCGCCGAGGATGCCGCCCGGGCGCGTGCCGCGCTTGGCGCTCCATCCGGGTGAGTCGGGCCTGGGTGTTTTTCACGCGAAATCGCGTGGTTGGGGCGTCCGGTTCCTTGACCCCCTGTCCGGGCGACTGTTACAGTCCACGCGCACAAGCCGGGGGCCTCCCGCTGGAAAGGGAACGATGGCCGGACGTCTCGGAGAGCTGCTGGTCCGGGAGAACCTCATCTCGGTCCAGCAGCTGCAGAAGGCGCAGGACGAGCACCGCAAGACGGGCGAGCGCCTCGGGGCGCTGCTCGTCCAGCAGGGCGCGATCGCCGAGGGCGACCTCACCAGCTTCCTGTCGAAGCAGTACGGCGTCCCGGCCATCAGCCTGAACGACTTCGACGTCGAGCCCGAGATCCTGAAGCTCATCCCGCGGGCCGTCGCCGAGAAGCACCTGATCATCCCGGTGAACCGCGCCGGCGCGTCGCTCATCGTGGCGATGACCGATCCGTCGAACATCTTCGCCATCGACGAGCTCAAGTTCCACACCGGGTTCAACGTCGAGCCGGTGGTCGCCTCCGAGCAGGCCATCCGCGAGGCGATCACGCGCCACTACGGCGCGCAGCAGGGCCCCTCGTACGAGGAGCTGATGCAGGGCTTCGACGACTCCGACCTGGCGGTGGTCGAGGCCGACCCTGGCGACGGCGACGTGCTCGACCTGGAGCGCAGCGCGGAGGCGGCGCCCGTCGTCAAGCTCGTGAACCGCATCCTCCTCGACGCCATCAACAAGGGGGCGTCCGACATCCACGTCGAGCCGTACGAGCGCGAGTTCCGGGTCCGCTTCCGCATCGACGGCGTGCTCTACGAGGTGATGAAGCCGCCTCCGAGGCTCAAGGCGGCCATCATCTCCCGGCTCAAGATCATGGCGCAGCTCGACATCAGCGAGCGGCGCCTGCCGCAGGACGGCCGCATCAAGCTGAAGATGGGGAAGGGAAAGGAGATGGACTTCCGCGTCTCCTCCTGCCCCACGCTCTTCGGCGAGAAGGTGGTGCTGCGGCTCCTCGACAAGTCGAGCCTGCAGCTCGACATGACGAAGCTCGGCTTCGAGGAGCAGCAGCTCAAGGACTTCATGGAGGCGATCGACCGGCCCTACGGCATGGTCCTGGTGACCGGCCCGACCGGCTCCGGCAAGACCACCACGCTCTACTCCGCGCTGGCCAAGCTCAACGAGACCGACTGGAACATCAGCACCGCCGAGGACCCCGTCGAGTACAACTTCTTCGGCATCAACCAGGTGCAGATGCACGAGGACATCGGGCTCAACTTCGCGGCGGCGCTGCGGAGCTTCCTGCGCCAGGACCCCGACATCATCATGGTCGGCGAGATCCGCGACTTCGAGACGGCGGAGATCGCCGTCAAGGCGGCGCTCACCGGCCACCTCGTGCTCTCGACGCTCCACACCAACGACGCGCCCGGCACGGTGTCGCGCCTCCTCAACATGGGCGTCGAGCCGTTCCTCGTCACCGCGTCGGTGAACGCCATCGTCGCGCAGCGCCTCTGCCGCAAGCTCTGCTCCGAGTGCCGGGTGTCCGTGGACAAGCCGGAGGAGCAGGTGCTGCTCGACGCCGGGGTGCGGGCCGAGGACCTCGGGACCTTCCAGCTCTTCGACAAGGGGCCCGGCTGCCGGAGCTGCAACGACCGCGGCTTCCGGGGGCGCGTCGCCGTCTACGAGGTGATGCCGCTCTGGGACGGCCTGAAGGAGCTGGTCATCCAGGGCGCCTCCACGGCCGAGCTCAAGCAGGAGGCGCTGCGGCTCGGCTTCCGGACCCTGCGCATGAGCGCCATCGAGAAGGTGAAGGCCGGCATCACCAGCATCGCGGAGGCGGTCGGCAACACCGCCCCCGATCGGTTCTGATCGACCCCTCCCTCCCGGAGACGCCGTGGCCAACCTGCACCAGCTCCTCAAGGCGATGGTCGAGAAGGGCGCCTCCGATCTCCACATCACCACCGGCTCGCCGCCGCAGCTCCGCGTCGACGGGGAGCTGGCGCCCCTCAACGCGCCCATGCTCACGCCCGTGGAGACCCGGCAGCTCTGCTACTCGGTGCTCACCGACGCGCAGAAGCGCCGGTTCGAGGAGGAGAGCGAGCTCGACCTCTCCTTCGGCGTGAAGGGGCTGTCCCGCTTCCGCGCCAACGTCTACATGCAGCGGGGGGCCGTCGCGGGGGCGTTCCGCACCATCCCCTACAAGATCCTCTCGTTCGAGGAGCTCGGGCTGCCGCCCATCATCGCGGAGCTGGCGCGGAAGCCGCGCGGGCTCGTCCTGGTCACCGGCCCGACCGGCTCCGGCAAGTCCACGACGCTCGCCTCGATCATCGACCGGATCAACACCGACCGGCACGAGCACATCGTCACGGTCGAGGACCCCATCGAGTTCCTCCACCCGCACAAGGGGTGCGTCGTCAACCAGCGCGAGGTCGGCAGCGACACGAAGAGCTTCCGGCACGCGCTCAAGTACATCCTCCGGCAGGACCCGGACGTCGTGCTCATCGGCGAGATGCGCGACCTCGAGACCATCGAGGCGGCGCTGACCATCTCCGAGACCGGCCACCTCGCCTTCGGCACGCTGCACACGAACAGCGCGGTCCAGTCGATCAACCGCATCATCGACGTCTTCCCGCCCCACCAGCAGGGCCAGGTGCGCGCGCAGCTCTCCTTCGTCCTGGAGGGCGTCGTCACGCAGAACCTCATCCCGAGGGTGGGCGGCGGCCGGGCGCTGGCGATGGAGGTCATGGTGCCCAACGCGGCCATCCGGAACCTCATCCGCGAGGACAAGGTTCACCAGATCTACTCCCAGATGCAGATCGGCCAGGGGAAGTTCGGGATGCAGACCTTCAACCAGAGCCTGGCCAGCCTGGTGACGCGCAAGCTCATCACGCTCGAGGACGCGCTGGGGCGCTCCTCGGACCAGGACGAGCTGCGGAGCATCCTCGCGGCCGGCCAGGGCGCGCATCGCGGCGGGCCGCCGGCCAGGTAGGGGCAGGTCGTACACGGGCCGCCGATTCGATTCGCGGCGGGACGTCGACTAGACTCGGGCGCGGGTCGCCCACCCCGCGGCGCCCGAGGTGCACCGATGGCCCAAGCCGCCACCAACCTCCCCACCAGGAGCGCCGGCAAGAGCGCCGGGAAGAAGCTGCCGACCTGGCGGTGGGTGGGCAAGACGCGCCAGGGCGAGGTGCGCAAGGGCGAGACCGAGGCGGTCGACGAGGCCGCCGTCCGGGCGCGCCTCACCCAGGGCGGGATCGAGGTGACGAGCGTCCGGCGCAAGACGATGCTCGACGTCGAGCTCAAGATCCCGGGGCTGACGGGGCGGGTGACGACGAAGGACATCCTCCTCTTCACGCGGCAGTTCTCGGTGATGATCGACGCCGGCCTGCCGCTGGTGCAGGCGCTCGAGATCCTCTCCACCCAGGTGGACAACGCGGCGTTCCGGCGGGTGCTCCTCGCAGTCAAGGGGAAGGTGGAGGCGGGATCCACCTTCGCCGACGCCCTGGCCGATCACCCCAAGGCGTTCGACGAGCTCTTCGTGCAGCTGGTCCGCGCGGGCGAGATCGGCGGCATGCTCGACACCATCCTGACGCGGCTCGGCGCCTACATCGAGAAGAACGAGAAGCTCCGGCGGCGGGTGAAGGGGGCCATGGTCTACCCCGCCATCGTCCTGTCCGTGGCCGTCGGCGTGACCATCATCCTGCTGACCTTCGTCACCCCCGTCTTCGAGAAGATGTTCAAGGACACCGGGGGGCGGCTCCCCGCTCCCACGCAGCTCCTCATCGACATCTCCCACGGCGTCATCCACTACTGGTACCTCCTGCTGGCGGTGCCGATCGGCCTGGTGGCCGCCTTCCGGACGATGGTGCGGACCGAGCGGGGGCGCCAGGCGTGGGACGCCTCGCTGCTGAAGATGCCCGTCTTCGGCCCGCTGGTCCGCAAGGTGGCGGTGGCGCGCTTCACCCGGACCCTCGGGACGATGCTCTCCTCCGGCGTCCCCATCCTCGACGCGCTCGACATCGTGGCGCGCGCCGCGGGGAACCGCGTGGTCGAGGGCGCGGTGACGTTCGTCCGGGCGCGCATCTCGGAGGGCAAGACCATCGCCCAGCCGCTCGCCGAGACCAAGGTCTTCCCGCCCATGGTGGTCCAGATGATCGGCGTGGGCGAGGCGACCGGCGCCATGGACACCATGCTGAACAAGATCGCCGACTTCTACGACGACGAGGTGGACGTGGCGGTGGCCGCGCTCACCAGCATGATCGAGCCGCTCATGATGGTGTTCCTCGGCACGATCGTCGGCGGCTTCCTGGTGGCCATGTACCTCCCCATCTTCAGCCTGGCGGAGAACATCAAGTAGTCGTGGCGGCCGACTCGCTGCCGGCCGGCGCGCTGGAGGGCGGCCCCGCCCGGCCCCTCGCCGCGCCCACCGATCCCCTCTTCCGCAAGCTCGCCTGGCTCACGCTCTTCCGGCTGGTGACGATCACCGTCCTGCTGGGGGGCGCGGCGTTCGCCGACCTCCGTCCGGCGGGGACGGCCGCCGGCCCCGGCCCGCTCTACCTCCTCGTCGGCTTCACCTACGCCGCCTCCCTGGGCTTCGCGGTCGCCCTGCGTGCGCGCTGGCGGCTCCGGGCCGTCGCCTACGCCCAGATCGCGCTCGACGTCCTGATCGCGGCGGCCGTCGTGGGCCTCACCGGCGGCGCCGAGAGCGTCTTCGTCTTCCTCTTCTCGCTCGCCATCGTCAACGGCAGCATCCTGCTCTTCCGGCGGGGCGCGCTGGTCGGCACCCTGCTCTCGCTGGCGAGCTACCTCACCCTCGTGACGGCCGGGAGCCCCCGGCCCAACCTCCTCGCCCTCTTCGTGCACGCGTCGGCCTTCGTCACGACGGCGGCGCTGGCCGGTTACCTGGCGGAGCAGCTGCAGCGGACGGGGGAGCGGCTCGCCGTCCGCGAGGAGGACCTGGCGGCCATCACGGCGCTGCACGAGGCCGTCGTCCAGTCCGTGGCGAGCGGGATCGTGACGCTCGACACGCAGGGGAGGATCACGTTCCTCAACCGCGCCGCCGAGCAGATGACGGGGCTCCGCGCCGGCGCGGTGCGCGGCGAGCCGGCGAAGCGCTGGTTCGGGGCGTTCCAGGCCGGCGCCGTGCGCAGCGAGGCCGACCTGGACAACGGCCGGGGCGAGGTGCGCCGCATCGGCTACGACGCCTTCCCGCTCCGGGGCCGCGACGCCCGCCCCCTCGGCTCGGCCATCATCTTCCAGGACCTGACCGGCGTGCGCGCCATGGAGCTGGCGATGAAGCGCCACGAGCGGCTGGCCGACCTGGGGCGCATCGCCGCCGGCCTGGCCCACGAGCTGCGGAACCCGCTCGCCTCGATGACGGGCTGCCTCGAGCTGCTCCGCGGGAACGGCGCCCTGGGCGAGGAGGACGCGCACCTGACCGAGATCGTCCTCCGCGAGGCGGCACGCCTCGATCAGCTCGTCTCGCGGCTGCTCTCCTTCACGCGGCCGGAGGCCTCGCAGCGCCGGGAGGTCGACCTGGCCCAGCTCGCGGGGGACACCCTCGAGATGTTCGGCGGCGACCGCCTGTCGGACCGCGTCCGGCTCGACGCCGAGCTCTCCTCCGTGCGCGTGAGCTGCGACGCGGACCAGGTGCGACAGGTGCTCTGGAACCTGCTGCGGAACGCGACCGAGGCGGCGACGGCGCGCCAGGGTGGCGGCGGGGCGGTGGTGGTCCGCGTGGGCCCGCGGGGCGGCGCCGCCGTGATCGCGGTGGAGGACAACGGCGCCGGCATCGCGCCCTCCGCCCTGCCGCACCTCTTCACGCCCTTCTTCACCACCAAGGAGACCGGGACCGGCCTCGGGCTCGCGACGGTGCAGCGCATCGCCGAGGCACACGGCGGGTCGGTGGGCGTCGACGCGCCGGCCGGCGGCGGGGCGCGCTTCACCTTCGCGCTGCCGCTCGATCCCGGCCCGGCCCAGGAGCGCGCGTGGCCAGCATCCTGATCGTGGACGACGAGCGCTCGATGCGCGAGTTCCTCGAGATCCTCCTGCGCAAGGAGGGCCACGAGGTCGAGAGCGAGGGCGACCCCGCGGCCGCCATCGCGCGCGCCCGGGCCGTGACCTTCGACCTCGTCGTCACGGACCTGCGCCTCGGCCGCGGCTCGGGCCTCGACGTGCTGCGGGCGGTCAAGGCCGGGTCACCCTCCACCGAGGTGATCATGGTCACCGCCTACGCGACCACCGAGAACGCGGTCCAGGCCATGAAGGCCGGCGCCTACGACTACGTCCTGAAGCCGTTCAAGGTGGACGAGCTGAAGCTGGTGGTGCAGAAGGCGCTCGAGCGCCGGGCGCTGGTGGCCGAGAACCGGGTGCTGCGCCACCGGGTGGGGCGCCGCGGCGCCCTCGCGGACGAGATCGTCGGCGCCTCGCCGGCGATCCAGGAGGTCCGCCAGCTCGTCGAGAAGGTGGCCCCGACGCGGACCACGGTCCTCGTCACCGGCGAGAGCGGCACCGGGAAGGAGGTGGTCGCCCACGCGATCCACGGCAAGGGGATCCGGCGCGAGCAGCCCTTCGTGGCGGTCAACTGCGGCGCCATCCCGGAAGGCCTGATCGAGAGCGAGCTCTTCGGCCACGAGCGGGGGAGCTTCACCGGGGCGGCCGAGAGCAAGCCCGGGCTCTTCGAGCTGGCGGAGGCGGGGACGCTCTTCCTCGACGAGGTGGGGGAGCTCCCGCCGAACGTGCAGGTGAAGCTGCTGCGCGCGCTGCAGGAGCGGAAGATCCGGCGGGTCGGCGGCGGCGCCGACGTGGCCATGGCCGCCCGCATCGTGGCGGCCACCAACCGGGACCTGGGCGTGGAGGTGAAGGCGGGGCGCTTCCGCGAGGACCTCTACTACCGGCTGAACGTCATCCAGGTGCGCATGCCCCCGCTCCGCGAGCGGCGCGAGGATCTCCCCCTCTTCCTCGCGCACTTCCTCGACCGCTTCGCGGCGGAGCTGGGGCGCCCGCGCCCGGCGCTCGACGGCGAGGCGGAGCGGATGCTCCTCGCCTACGACTACCCCGGGAACGTCCGCGAGCTGGCCAACGTGGTCGAGCGCGCGGTCACGCTGTGCGAGGGCGACGTCGTCACCCCCGCGGCCCTGCCGCCGGCGGTGCGAGGCGCGGCGCTGGAGGCGGGCGTCGCGGCCGACCTGCCGCCGGGCGGGATGGACCTGCAGTCGCACCTCGACACCATCGAGCGCGACATCCTGGTGCAGGCGCTCGCGCGCACCGAGGGCGTGAAGACCGAGGCCGCGCGGATGCTCAGCCTGACGTTCCGCTCCCTGCGCTACCGCCTGGCCAAGTTCGGCATCGACTGAGCCCCCGCGTCGGGCCGTCGCGGGCGGGCGCGCGCTCGAGGGGCGCGGGGGCCCGGCGGCCCCCGGGAGGCGTGCCGCCCGGGCTCCCGGCCGCGAACGGCGCCGTCACTGGCAGTTCACGCTCGAGACGTGCCGGCAGTTGTGCGACTCGCGCGACACGTCGAGCCAGTAGAGCTGCGTGGCCACGTCGCGTTGCCCGAACGACGAGCTGGAGGGCGAGGAGCCGGGGTCCATCTGGAGCGTCGAGTAGTAGGCCTGCCCCGACTGCGACACCCCCATCCGGACCATGGGCGCGCTCGGAGGCGCGATGGTGTCGCGCTGCTGGCCGCGGTAGAGCATCGTCAGGTCCTGCCCCTGGTTGCAGACGTTGTCGGGCACGCCGCTCACGTAGTTCGAGGCGTAGCCGATGGCGGTCTGCATCGCCGTCCCCGCGGCGGCGCAGGGGTTGGTGCTGCTGCCGCTCGCCGCCGAGCCGAGCGGGACGAAGCTGTTCCAGGTGGCGCACGAGTTGATCACGGTCGCCCCCGACGCGGTCTTCTCGTTCGTGCAGCCGGTCCCGCAGGCCGCCAGCGTGGGGCAGGGCCCGGTGTTGTACTGGTAGAACCAGCCCGGGTCGTCGACGGTGGCCTGGCAGCTGGGGGTGCCGCCCGCGCAGGTGAGGACGCCGGTGGCGCTGACCTGGGCCTGGGTGGTCTCGACGAGCGAGCAGCTCTGGCCGGCGGTGAAGGTGCAGCCGGTGTAGCCCGCCGCGTCCGTGAAGCGGTTCTGGTCGAACGTCTGCGCCGACGACCAGTCCGAGCCCGGGGCGGTCGAGAAGGTCTTCTGCGTCATGCCGGCGCCGCCGTAGGACCAGATGCCGTAGAAGCGCGCCTTGTTCGTGCAGCTCCCGGCGTTGGCGGGCGTGACGTCGTGCCCGGTGCCCACCGGGATCACGCTGCAGAGCCCGTTCACGTCGCACGTCGCCGACGCGTTGACGGTCGACTGGGTCCCCGCGCAGTTGAGGCTGTAGGTGGCGCTGCTCGTGAACGTGTTGGCGGTGCCGCCGGTGCAGGCGGAGGCGCCGCCGGTCCCGCAGCCCTGGACGAGCGGCCCGCTGGTCATCTGGCCGCTGGCCTGGCAGGAGAAGGAGGCGTTCGAGCTGCACACGCCGTAGTCGAGCGCGGTCGTCGTCGTGACCGCGCAGCCCGCCTGGCAGCACCCGAAGACGTTGTCGGGGCCGCAGCCCTGGCCCTGCTCCAGGATCTGCTCGCGGTTCCCCGACCCGAGCATCGTGTGCAACGTCTGGCGCTGCGGCTCGTAGGCGTTGGAGGTCATGAAGAAGAACTCGGTGCGGGTCCCCGCGTACTGCGCGCCGCTGGGCTGGCGGCTCTCCTCGAACGTCCGCGCCGCCTTCCAGTTGAGCACGTGGCCCATGCTGTCGCGCACCCCGGGGTCCCAGAACCGCGCCACGAAGACGTTGCCCCCCATGTCCCCCCACGTCGCGGTGTCGAAGAAGTTGTCCGAGTCGGACTGCACCGCGGGGTCGCCGAGGTCGATCAGGGCGACGCCGGCGGGGACGGGGAACATGCTGGTGTTGGCGCCGGCGGCGCCCACGACGTTGTTCTTGAAGTCGGTGTCGGTGAAGCGCCAGATCACGCCACCGGTCCAGGTGTCGAGCATCCAGATGGCGCGGCCACGGTTGAGCGTGGGGTCGTAGCCGCCGTTGATCATCACGGCCCACTTCTCGACCCACCCCTTCCCCTGGGGATCCTTGTCCGTGGACGCGGGCACGAGCCGGACCGGGCCGATGGGGGGCGGGCGCGGCGAGAAGTCGGACCAGGACTGGGCCATGTACTGCGCGTCGTCCGAGCGCGGGGGGGGGAAGGTCCAGAGCACGGCCGGCCGCGGCCGGTGCGTGGGATCGGTGTCGAAGGCGGCCGTGACGTCGAGCGCGGTGTACTGCGTCCCGCCGGAGCGCTCCCCGACCACGGCGACGGTGCGGAACTCGTTCTGCTGCTTCCGGCCGTCGAGGGCGTTGCCGGATCCGGGCGCGCCGTCCACCCACA
>JAJYHA010000263.1 GCA_021784995.1 Myxococcales bacterium | reverse complement strand
TCAACCCGGTCGACGTGGCGGACAACCTGAAGAAGTACGGCGGCTACATCCCGGGCATCCGTCCCGGCAAGACGACGGCCGACTACATCGACCACGTGCTGAGCCGCATCACCTTCGGCGGCGCGATCTACATCGCGGCGGTGTGCGTCCTGCCGACGCTGCTCATCACGCAGTTCGGCGTCCCCTTCTACTTCGGCGGGACGGCGCTGCTCATCGTGGTGGGGGTGGCGCTCGACACGGTGCAGCAGATCGAGGGACACCTCATCACGCGCCACTACGAGGGCTTCACGGGGCCGCGCGGGCCGCGGATCCGCGGCCGTCGCATGGGCGCCGGCACCCCCGTCGGTGCCTAGCGCCGGGAGGAGCGCGCGATGATCCTGGTCCTCCTCGGTCCGCCCGGCGCAGGGAAGGGCACCCAGGCCAAGCTTCTGGCCCGGCAGTACGGCGTCCCGCACATCTCCACCGGCGACATGTTCCGCGACCACAAGGCGCGGGGGACGGAGCTCGGCCGGACCGTGCAGGCCATCATGGACGCAGGCGGGCTCGTCACGGACGACGTCACGAACGCGATGGTGAAGGAGCGCCTGTCGCGCCCCGACGTGGCGCCGGGCTTCATCCTCGACGGCTACCCGCGCACCACGGCCCAGGCGGAGTACCTGGCCGCCCTTCTCCAGGCCCTGGGGCGGCGGATCGATCGCGTGGTGAGCTACGAGGTGGCCGAGGCGCTCGTGGTCGAGCGCATCAGCGGGCGCCGGAGTTGCCCGCGGTGCGGCGCGGTGTTCCACCTGTCGGCGAACCCGCCGCGCCAGGCCGGGATCTGCGATCGGGACGGGGCCGCGCTGGTGCAGCGCGACGACGACCGGCCCGAGAACGTGCAGAAGCGGATGCAGGAGTACGCGGAGAAGACGTCGCCGCTGAAGCGCTTCTACCAGGAGCGCGGCCTGGTCGCGGAGATCGACGGCGTCGGCACGCCGGTGGAGATCCTGGCGGCGACGCGGACGGTACTGGAGCGGCGACGCTGAGCCGGCGGTGGCGGTGAGGGACGCGGTCGAGCTGAAGAGCCAGGACGAGATCGCCCGCATCCGCGCGGCGAGCCTCGTCGTGCACGACGTGCTGCAGGCCGTCATCTCGGCCGTGGCGCCGGGCGTCACCACCCTCGAGCTCGACCGCATCGCCGCGCGCGAGACGGCGGCGCGCGGGGCGCGCCCCGCCTTCCTCGGCTACCACGGGTACCCGGCCGTGCTCTGCGTGTCGGTGAACGACGAGGTGGTGCACGGGATCCCGTCGGCGCGCCGCGTGCTGGCGGAGGGCGACGTGGTGGGGCTCGACTTCGGGGTGCAGTTCGAAGGCTTCTTCGGTGACGCCGCCCGCACGGTGGCGGTCGGGAAGGCTCGCCCCGAGGCGCAGCGGCTCCTCGACGTGACCCGCGAGGCGCTCGCGCGCGCGGTGGCGGCGGCGCGTCCGGACGCCCGCCTGGGGGACATCGGTCACGCCGTACAGTCGCACGTGGAGGCGATGGGCTTCGCGGTGGTCCGCGACTTCGTGGGACACGGGATCGGCCGTCAGCTCCACGAGGCGCCTCAGGTGCCCAACTACGGTGCGCCCCGGACGGGGGTGCGCATCCGCCCTGGGATGGTCCTCGCCATCGAGCCCATGGTGAACGCAGGGCGCCATCACGTGCGCATCCTCGACGACGGCTGGACGGCCGTCACCGCCGACGGAAGCCTCTCTGCCCATTTCGAGGACACCATCGCCGTCACCGAGGAGGGCCCGGTGGTCCTGTCTCTACCCCAAAAGAACGACGAATGAACTGGAACCGTTGCATCGCAAAAACCCCTGTGTTATAGGGCGCCCTTCGCGATCCGCCCGTCCGGGGGAAAGCGGTGGTCGCGCACAGGAGTCCCGCCGGAAGCCACGGCGGGGCTTTTCGTCTGGAAACACACGGATTTCAGGAGGCAGTCGCGTCATGAAGGTCCGCGCTTCGATCAAGAAGATCTGCGACAAGTGCAAGGTCGTCCGGCGCAAGGGCGTCGTGCGGATCATCTGCCCCGCCAACCCCCGCCACAAGCAGCGCCAGGGCTAGCGCCGGCGCCGCACAGCACCAGGAGAACAGCCAAGATGGCTCGCATCGCCGGCGTCGACCTTCCCCGCGAGAAGCGCATCGAGATCTCGCTCCAGTACATCTACGGAATCGGCAGGACCGCGGCGCGGAAGATCTGCGACACGGCCGAGGTGGCCGTGACCACGCGGACCAAGGACCTGACCGACGACGAGGTCCGCAGGCTGCGCGACGCCATCGAGGCGAGCTTCAAGGTGGAGGGCGATCTCCGTCGCGAGATCTCGCTCAACATCAAGCGCCTCATGGACCTCGGCTGCTACCGCGGGCTCCGCCACCGCAAGGGGCTGCCCGTCCGCGGCCAGCGCACCCACACCAACGCGCGCACGAGGAAGGGCCCGAAGCGCGGGCTCATCCGCAAGCCGGCCGCCGCGGCGCCGGCACCCAAGGCGTGACGAACCCCGAACGACGTCTTCACGGAGCGTAGATGGCCGACGAGAAGCAGACGACCGAGAAGCCCGCCCGCAAGCCCGACGCGCCCAAGGCCGAGGAGGCCCAGGCACCCGCGGCCCCGAACCTGAGCGGGATCGAGCCGATCACCGCATCGCCCGTCACCCCGAAGAAGGGGAAGAAGCGGGTGAAGAAGAACATCGCCGCCGGCGTGGTGCACATCGCCGCGACCTTCAACAACACCATGATCACCATCACCGACGTCTCGGGGAACGTGATCAGCTGGTCGTCGGCCGGCGCCCGCGGCTTCAAGGGGTCGCGCAAGTCCACGCCCTTCGCGGCGCAGGTGGCGGCCGGCGACGCGGCGGCCAAGGCGATGGAGCACGGGCTCAAGAGCGTGACGGTCCAGGTCTCGGGTCCGGGCGCGGGGCGGGAGTCGGCGCTGCGCGCGCTCTCCGCGGCGGGGCTGAAGATCTCGCTCATCCGCGACGTCACGCCGATCCCCCACAACGGTTGCCGGCCGCCCAAGCGCCGCCGCGTCTGATCGAGGAGAGGAACCACCGTGGCCCGTTACACGCAAAGCGTCTGCCGGCTGTGCCGCCGCGAGAACTTGAAGATGTACCTGAAGGGGGATCGCTGCTACACGGACAAGTGCGCCATCGAGCGCCGGCCCTATCCGCCGGGTCAGCACGGGCAGGGGCGCGTCAAGTTCTCCGAGTACGGCGTCCAGCTTCGCGAGAAGCAGAAGGTGAAGCGCATGTACGGCCTCCTCGAGGCCGACTTCCGACACGCCTACGCCAACGCCGCGGCCGCCAAGGGCAAGACGGGTGAGAACCTGTTGCAGACCCTGGAGCTGCGGCTGGACAACGTCGTGTTCCGCCTCGGCTTCGCCGACACGCGCAACGAGGCCCGGCAGCTCGTGCGGCACGGCCACTTCCGCGTCAACGGCCGCAAGGTCAACATCCCCTCGTTCCGCCTCAAGGTGGGCGACCGGATCGAGCTGAAGGATCGCTCGCGCAAGGTGGTCCGCATCAACGCGGCCCTGGAGACGGTCGACCGCCGCGGCGTGCCGCAGTGGCTCGAGCTCGACAAGGGCGGCTTCCAGGGGACCGTCAAGACCTCCCCGGCGCGCGAGGACATCACGATGCCGATCCAGGAGCAGCTCATCGTCGAGCTCTACTCGAAGTAACGGTCGGCCTCACCCCACGAAGGACCAACGCCGCGCGCCTCACGGTGCCTCGATCCCGCTCGGCTGGCGGGGGAGAGGAGGGGGCGGCGGCCCGGAGGACAGCCCATGGCAGACGCCATCGTCACGAAGAACTGGCGCGACCTGATCAAGCCCCGGGGGCTCCAGGTCGACCAGGACAGCCTCACCAACACCTACGGCAAGTTCGTGGCCGAGCCGCTGGAGCGCGGCTTCGGCATCACGCTCGGCAACTCGCTGCGGCGCGTGCTGCTCTCCAGCCTGCAGGGGGCGGCCATCACCTCGGTGAAGATCGAGGGGGTGGAGCACGAGTTCATGACCATCCCCGAGGTGTCGGAGGACGTCACGGACGTCATCCTGAACCTGAAGGAGGTCCTCCTCCAGATCCACACCAACGAGACGAAGACGTTGCGGATCGAGGCGGACGGCCCGAAGGAGATCAAGGCCGGCGACGTCATCGCGGACGGCCAGGTCGAGATCCTCAACCCCGGCCACCACGTCCTCACCATCAGCGAGGGCGGGCGGGTCCGAATGGAGCTGACGGCGCGGCGCGGGCGTGGGTACGTTCCGGCCGAGCGGAACAAGATCGCGGGCCAGCCCATCGGGACCATCCCCATCGACGCCCTCTTCAGCCCCATCCGCAAGGTGAACTACCAGGTCACCAACGCGCGCGTCGGCCAGCAGACGGACTTCGACAAGCTGACGCTCGAGGTGTGGACCGACGGTTCGGTTCAGCCCGCGGACGCCGTCGCCTACGCGGCCAAGATCGTGAAGGAGCAGCTCTCGATCTTCATCAACTTCGACGAGACGGAGGAGCCCAGCGCCGAGCCGATCGCGATCGAGGAGACGAAGCTCAACGAGAACCTCTTCCGCTCGGTCGACGAGCTGGAGCTCTCGGTGCGCAGCGCCAACTGCCTCCAGAACGCGAACATCAAGACCATCGGCGACCTCGTGCAGAAGACCGAGGCCGAGATGCTGAAGACGAAGAACTTCGGCCGCAAGTCGCTCAAGGAGATCAAAGAGATCCTGGCCGAGATGGGCCTCTCCCTGGGCATGAAGCTCGAGAACTGGCCGCCCAAGACCGCGCCGGCGGCGCCGAAGGTCTAGGACCGGACACGCACCTCAGGAGAACGCCATGAAGCACCGCGTCGTAGGCCGGCGGCTGGACCGCACCACCGAGCACCGCACGGCGATGTTCCGGAACCTGGTGACGTCGCTCTTCCGGCACGAGCGCATCGTGACGACGACCCCGAAGGCGAAGGAGATCAAGCGCTTCGCCGATCGGTTCATCACCCTCGCCAAGGCGGGCACTCCGCACGCCCGACGGCAGGCGAACCGCGACGTGCGCGACGTCGAGGTGCTGAACAAGCTCTTCGACACGCTCGGCCCGCGCTTCAAGGCGCGCGCCGGCGGCTACACGCGCATCGTCCGGGTGGGACGGCGCGCCGGCGACGCGGCCGACATGTCGGTCATCGAGCTGGTCGAGCGCACGCCCGCGGGAGAGGCTGGCGGCGAGGCGGGTCGGTCCGAGCGCGCCGGGAAGAAGGCGGCCGACAAGGCGAAGTCCGAGAAGACCGAGTAGGATCGGTTCCTTTCCGAGGAGGCAGCAGATGGCAGTGGTGTTGCGGCTGAGCCGTGCGGGGACGCACAAGGCTCCCTTCTATCACGTGCTCGCGACCGACTCGCGCAACCCTCGGGACGGCAAGTACCTCGAGGACGTCGGCATCTACGATCCGACGCAGCGACCGGAGCGCATCGAGCTGAAGACGGACCGTCTCGAGCACTGGCTCAAGATGGGCGCCAGGCCGAGCCCCACCGTGGCGATGATGATCAAGCGCGCCCGGAAGCTGGCGGCGGCGAAGCCGGCGGCGGCTCGGTAGCGAGAGGGCCGTCGTGCGCGACCTCGTCACCTGGCTGGCGCGTCAGCTCGTCGAGGACCGTGACGCCGTCACGGTGGACGTCCTCGAGCGCGATCGCTCGACCGTCCTCGAGCTGAGGGTGGCGGAGGACGACCTGGGCCGCGTCATCGGACGCGGCGGGCGCACGGCGAAGGCGATCCGGACGGTGGTCGAGATCGCGGCGCGTCGGCAGGGACGGCGGGCCGTGCTCGACATCGTCGACTGACGTGGCGCTCGTCCGGATCGGCAAGGTGGTGCGCGCGGTCGGGCTGGGCGGGCTCGTCGGCGTGGGCGGGTCGGAGGGGGCGCTCGGCAGCCTCCGACAGGTGACGCTCCGGCGGCCCGGGGCGGCGGCCGTCCTGCACCGGGTGCTGGAGGCCAGGCGGCAGGGTCGAGTCTGGGCGGTGCGGCTGGAGGGTGTGGTGGGGCGCGAGGCCGCGGAGCGGCTCGTGGGCAGCGAGGTCCTCGCCCGGCGGGAGGATCTGGGCGAGGCGGGCGAGGGGCGGTATTACTGGGCCGACCTCGAGGGGGCCGCGGTGGTGACGGTGCGCGGCGAGCCCCTCGGGACGGTGGCCGGGCTGATCGAGACGGGCGCGGTGGACGTGCTGGTGGTGCACGGGGAGCGCGGCGAGGTGCTGGTGCCGCTGGCCCCGTACACGCGGTTCAGGCGTGAGGATCGGACGGTGGTGGTGGACCCTCCCGCGGGGCTGCTGGAGCTGGGTTCGGGAGAGGAGAAGGGAGGCCCGGAGCGAGGCGGGTGACGTGGCGAAGCTGGACGTCGAGATCCTGACGCTGTTCCCGCGGACGTGCACCGCCTACCTGGCGGAGAGCATCCTGGGGAAGGCGATCGAGGGCGGCCTGCTGGCGGTGACGGTGAGCGACATCCGCGAGCACGCCGCCGGGAAGCACAGGGTCACCGACGACGCGCCTTACGGAGGCGGGGCCGGCATGGTGATGAAGCCGGAGCCCGTGATGGAGGCCATCGACGCGGCGCGCCGGAGGTTGCCGGCCGGCAAGGTGATCCTTACCAGCCCTCGCGGGGCGGTCCTGGATCAGCACCTCGCCCAGGAGGTGGCGCGGCTGGGCGAGGTCGTCATCGTCTGCGGTCGCTACGAGGGGGTGGACGAGCGGGTCCGGACGGCGGTGGACCTGGAGGTGTCGCTGGGGGACTTCGTGCTCACCGGCGGGGAGCTGGCGGCGCTGGCCATCGTGGACGCGGCGGCGCGTTTCATCCCGGGGGTGCTCGGCAACGAGAGCTCCGCCGGGGACGAGAGCTTCGCGGGCGTGGACGGGCTGCTGGAGCACCCGCACTACACCCGTCCCCCGGTGTACCGGGGGATGCAGGTTCCGGAGGTCCTGCTCTCGGGGGACCACCGGCGGATCGAGCGGTGGCGCCGGCGCGAGTCGCTGCGGGCCACCCGGGCGCGGCGCCCGGACCTCTTCGCGAGGTGGGCGCCGACGGAAGAGGACCTCCGGCTCATCGACGCCGGGGACGACGAGCTGTGAAGGAGACGGCGATGCTGCGCAAGGCCATCAGCGAGATCGAGGCGAAGTACCTGCGGAACGACGTCCCGGAGTTCCGGTCGGGTGACACGGTCCGGGTCCACACGAAGATCAAGGAGGGCGACAAGGAGCGCATCCAGGTCTTCGAGGGCGTGGTGATCCGGCACCGCCGCGGCGACGCACGCTCGATGTTCACGGTCCGCAAGGTGAGCTACGGCGTCGGCGTGGAGCGCATGTTCCCCGTCCACAGCCCGCGCATCGAGAAGATCGAGGTCGTCGGCCACGGCGAGGTCCGGCGCTCGCGCCTGTACTACCTGCGGGACCTGCAGGGCAAGGCGGCCCGGCTCCACCAGGAGGAGGGCGGCGCCGGGGCCACGGGCCCGGCGGCGGCCCCCGCCGCGGGCGAGCCGGCCGCTCCCCCCCCGCCGGCTCCGTAGCCGGTGCGGGAGCCGCTCCGACAGAGCACGCGCGCGATCGGACGCGCAGCGGAGGAGTGCGCCGCCCAGTGGCTGGCGGCGCAGGGCTACCGCATCGTGGCTCGCAACCACCTCACGCGGCGCGGGGAGGTGGACCTGGTCTGCCGCGAAGGGCGCACCCTCTGCTTCGTCGAGGTCCGCAGCCGTTCGCGCACGGACTACGGCTCCCCGGCCGCCTCGATCGACGTGCGGAAGGCGCGCCGCGTGGTCGCGGCGGCCACGGACTGGGCGCTGCGCCACGGCGGCCTCGACCAGGAGATGCGGTTCGACGTGGTGTCGGTGGACCTCTCCGCGGTGACGCCGCGCTGCGCGCTGATCCGCGGCGCCTTCGACGTGACCGGCGCCCCTCGTTAGGCCGGTCCCGCGGCCCGGCCGCGCTTCAGGCGCTCCAGCAGCGCGTAGACCTCTCCCCGCCGCAGCCCACGCGCCCGCGCCACCTCGCGCGCGACGGCGCTCGGCGGCTCGCCCGCGGCCAGGCGCCGCGCCAGCTCCGCTTCGATGGGCTCCGCGGACGCGCCCGCTCCGGGCGGCGCGGCGCCGGCGCCGGAGACCACCAGCGTCACCTCGCCGCGGGCGCCCCCGGCGAACCGCGCGGCCAGCTCGGAGAGCGTCCCCCGCGCGATCTCCTCGTGCACCTTCGTGAGCTCGCGCGCGACGGCCGCCGGCCGGTCCCCGAGCGCGGCCGCCAGGTCGCGGAGGGTCGCGCCGGTGCGGTTCCCCGCCTCGTGGAGCACGAGGGTGGCGGGGACCTCGGCCAGCCAGGCGAGCAGCTCGGCCCGGGCGCGCCCCTTGCGTGGGAGGAAGCCCTGGACGAGGAAGCGGTCGGTGCGCAGCCCGGACGCCACCAGCGCCGCCACGGCCGCGCAGGGACCGGGCACGGGCACCACGCGCGCCCCGGCCGCCCACGCCGCGGCCACCAGCTGCTGGCCCGGATCGGAGACCCCGGGCGTCCCGGCGTCCGTGCACAGCGCCACGTCGTCGCCCGCCGCGAGCCGCTCCAGGACGGTGGCCATGCGCCCGCGCTCGTCGAAGGCGGGCAGGGCGACGAGGCGCGGCGGTGCGGCGCCCAGGTGGGCGTAGAGCTGGTGGGTGCGGCGGGTGTCCTCGGCGGCGACGAGCGGGACGCGGCGCAGCACCTCGGCCGCGCGCGGCGACAGGTCACCCAGGTTCCCGATGGGCGTCGCGACCACGTAGAGGGTGCCGGTCACGGGAGCGTCCTGCACGACCTCCTCCGCGCCGGTCACGCCCTCCGCGCGGCACGGTCCGCCGTTCATGACTCGTCGTCGCCGCGCAGCCCCAGCTCCTTCATCTTGACCTGGAGCGACTTGCGGCTGATCTGGAGGCGCTTGGCGGCCCGGGTGACGTTCCCGCCCGTCTCCTCGAGCGCGCGGGAGATGAGCTCCCGCTCCAGCTCGGCCTGCGCCTGGCGAACGATCTCCTTCATCGAGGCGCCGCTCGGCGCGGCGATGGCGCCCAGCGGCCCGACGGCGGCGATGGGGACGGGCGTCCCGGCGGCCCTCTCGCGGAGCGAGTCGGGGAGCGACGAGCCCTGGATGACCGGCCCCTCGGCGAAGAGGACCGAGCGCTCCATCAGGTTCTCGAGCTCCCGGATGTTCCCGGGCCAGGAGTAGGCGAGCAGCACCTCCATGGCCTCCTCGTCGACGCGCTCCACGCGCTTGCCGAGCCGCTGGTCGTACTTGGCGATGAAGTGCGCGACGAGGAGCGGGATGTCGCCGCGCCGCTCGCGGAGCGGCGGGAGCGAGATGGGGACCACGGCCAGCCGGTAGTAGAGGTCCTCGCGGAAGCGCCCGTCCGCGATGAGGGCCTTCAGGTCGCGGTTCGTGGCGGCGATGAGCCGCACGTCGACGCGCAGCGTCTTGATGCCGCCGACCCGCTCGAACTCGGACTCCTGCAGGGCGCGGAGCAGCTTCACCTGCATCTCGACCGGGATCTCGCCGATCTCGTCCAGGAAGAGGGTCCCGCCGTCCGCCAGCTCGAAGCGGCCCGGCTTCGACCCCACCGCGCCGGTGAAGGCGCCCCGCTCGTAGCCGAAGAGCTCGCTCTCCACCAGGTCCTTCGGGATGGCGGCGCAGTTCACCTTGATGAGCGGCTTGTCGCGGCGCGCGGAGCCGGCGTGCAGCTCGCGCGCGATGAGCTCCTTGCCGGTTCCGCTCTCGCCGCTGATGAGGACCGTGGAGGGCGAGTCGGCCACCTTGGCGATGATCTCGTAGATCTGCCGCATGGCCGGCGAGTCGCCGACCAGGGGCGGCTTCTCCCCCGCCAGCCCCGGCGCGTGGACGTTGCGGCGCTCGAACTCGTTGGCGCGCGAGGCCTTGGCGATGACCTTCTTCAGCTCCTCCTGCTCGAAAGGCTTGGTGACGTAGTCGAACGCGCCGGCCTTCAGGGCCTGCACGGCGCTGTCGACGGTCCCGTGCGCGGTGATGACGATGACCGGGATGTCCGGGAAGTCCGCCGACACCCGCGCCAGGAGCTGCATCCCGCCCAGCCGCGGCATGACGAGGTCGGTCACCACCACGTGCACCGGCGTCTTGTGGAGGACCGCGAGGGCCTGCTCGCCGTCGGCGGCGGTGGTCACCTCGTACCCCTCGCGCGCCAGCATGGCGGCGAGGACGCGGCGGATGTTGGGCTCGTCGTCGACGATGAGGACGTGCGGCACGGTCCGTGCTTAGCACGTGCGTGCGAAGTTTGCAGCGGGCCCGGGCTCCTCGCGGGCGCGGCGCCTCGGCTCATCGCGCGGGCTTCACGGGTCGTCTCCCCGGTCGCCGCCTCCGGCGGGAGCGGGGAGGCGCCGCGGCCGGGCCGGGGGAGGGGGCCTCGTCGAGGCGATCGTCGCGCAGGGCCGGGAGCGAGACCACGAACTCGGCGCCGCCGCCCGCCGCCGCGAGGACGCGGATGCTGCCGCCGTGGCTCTTCACGATGCGCTGGCAGATGGCGAGGCCGAGGCCGGTGCCCTTCTCCTTGGTGGTGTAGAAGGGCACGAAGACGTGCTCGCGCGCCTCCTCCGGCACGCCCGGGCCGGTGTCGGCGAACCGCACCTCGACCAGGTCGCGCCGCCGGGGCGTGTCGTGCCAGAGCGCCGCGTCGTCGCCCGCCACCCGCGTGACGATGCGCAGCGCGCCGCCCTGCGGCATGGCCTGCACGGCGTTGAGCGCCAGGTTGAGGAAGACCTGTCGGAGCTGCTCCGGGTCGCACGAGACGCGGGGGAGATCCGGGGCCAGCTCCAGCGTCAGCCGCACCGACGGCGGCACGTCGGCGTGCAGGAGGCTGAGCGTCTTCTGGACGATCTCGTTCACGTCGCCCGGCGCGAGCGCGGTGCGCACGGGACGCGAGTAGTCGAGGAACTGCGAGACGACGCCGTTGAGGCGCTTCACCTCGTCGGCGATGATGCCCAGGAACTCGCCGGGCCCGTCGCCGGGGAGTGCCCCGGCCGGCGCCCCGGCCGACCCGCGCCCCTCCCCGCCGGAGCCGGGCGGCGGCAGCAGGAGCTGGATCGCTCCCTGGATGGCGGCCAGCGGGTTGCGGATCTCGTGGGCGAGGCCGGCCGCCATCTCGCCCAGCGCCGCCAGCCGGTCGCGCTCCTTCATCTGCTGGTACAGCTTCGAGTTCTCGATGACGAGCGCGGCGCGGTCGGCCACCTCGATCAGCGCCGCGATCTCGTTGGACGCGAAGGCCTCCGGCACCCGCTCGTCCCAGCAGGCGAGGAAGCCCACCACGCGATCTCCGGCCGTGAGCGGCATGACGATGCCCGCGTGCATGGTGATCATGGCGGCCCGGGCGTCGGCCAGCCGCTTCATCTCCTCGGCGATGGAGGCGGGCGCGCCGCGCGGCTCGCCGTCCACGGGCGCCGGGGGGAGGAGCGACCGGAGCTCCGCCAGGCGCCGGTCGATGTTCTCGAGGAGGATGGCCTTCTGGCCCGAGCCGGCCGCGCCCAGCAGGGCGCGGGCCGTCGCGGTGTCGAGGTCGGCGGCGGGGGAGGGGCCGCGGCAGTCGACGAGCCGGTACCCCGGCCGGTCCTCGGCCAGGAGCCAGAGCGCGGCGTGGGTGACGCGCCGCGTGTCGGCGAGCCCGTCGAGGAGCACGGTCGCCAGGCGGGCCGGGTCGATGACGCTGCCGATGCGGTCGCGGAGCTGCTCGAGGCGGCGCACCAGCTCGTAGCGCTCCCGGAAGAGCGTCACCACCACCCACTCCTCGACCTTGTCGCGCAGGGGCTCGAAGAAGGAGAGGATGACGAACGAGGCCACCAGGGTGTTGAAGTAGAAGAGCTCCGGGCGGTTCCCCACCCACGAGACCAGCCCGCCGTAGATCGCCACCAGCACCAGGCCGAGCGCGGTGACCACCACGATCTTCCCCAGGAACTCGTGGAGGTCGAGCAGGCGGTGCCGGAGCAGCGTCTGCGAGAGGAAGAACATGAAGAGGGTCAGGGTGACCGACCCCAGCCCCTCCAGCGGGTAGGGGATCCCGAGCCGCGGCAGGACGTCGAGCGCGGAGAGCGTCACCGCGACGCAGGCGCCGACGAACATGTAGAGGAGCCGGGCGCGCTCCACGCGCGTGGGCGCGGCGTGCATCCGGTTCCAGAGCACCGTCAGCACGGCGACCATCCCGCCCAGG
>JAJYHA010000073.1:648-2508 GCA_021784995.1 Myxococcales bacterium | reverse complement strand
CTACAAGCTGACCAAGCAGGACGCCAGCGGGCGGATCACGCAGCTGGGCTTCCTGCCCGAGTACCCGGGGACCTCCAACGGGCAGGTGTGCACGCTGGAAGACACCGGCTGGCTCTTTGGCGGCGGCTGGTACGACCAGTCGAGCGGGAAGGTCACCGCGAACCTGCCGCAGAACGTCAGCGCTCTCGCCTGGGAGACCGGCTTCTACCAGAAGTACGGCGCCCAGAACATCGCCAACTTCCTGCAGTCGGCGGGCGCCTACCTGACCGCGCAGGATCCGCTCGAGTCGGGCAAGCTGGCCATGGTGTACGACGGGCCGTGGGCCATCGCCTTCGCCCAGTCGAACGTGCCGGACCTCGCCAAGAACCTCGCCGCCGCGCCCTTCCCGGCGCCCGCGGCGATGCCCCAGCTCACCGGCACCAGCTTCATCGACTCCAACCCGCAGGTGATCCCGGCGGGCTCCAAGCACGCTGCGGCGGCGTTCGACTTCATCCGCTACGAGACCACGAACCCGCAGGTCACCGCCACCTTCGCCCAGCTCATCCAGAATCTGCCGCAGCTCAAGCAGACCCCCTCCTTCCCGCTGGCGAGCGACCCGAACTTCCAGGTCTTCATCAACGAGGCCAACTCGACTAACGCCCACGTGTGGCCGCAGCTTCCCTTCTCGACCGAGTACGGGACCAAGCTCTGCGAGGCGCAGCAGGCGGCGCTGTACGGGAAGTCCACCCCCCAGGCGGCGCTCGACACCCTGCAGTCGCAGATGGCCGCGGCGCACTAGGCGCGATCCAGCCAGCCGACCGTGACGCAGCGATCGGGAACGCGGAGGGCGGCGCGGCAGCTCGTCGCCGCCCTCCCGTTCCTGACCCCATGGCTCATCGGGCTCCTCGGGCTGATCCTCATCCCGGTGGTCCTGGTCCTCTACTGGAGCTTCACCGACTTCAACCTGCTCCAGGCGCCCAACTTCGTGGGCGCCCAGAACTACCAGAACCTGGTGGCCGATCCGACCTTCTGGACCTCGGTCGGCAACACCCTCTACATCACCCTCATCGGGGTGCCCGCGGGGGTGGTGATCGGGCTCGGCACGGCGCTCCTCCTCAACCGTGACGTGTTCGCCCGGGACTGGCACCGGGCGGCCATCTTCCTCCCCGCGATCGTGCCCCCGGTGGCGGGGGCGATCATCTGGATCTGGATCTTGAACCCCGACTACGGGCTGCTCAACGCGGTCCTCTCGGTGTTCCATGTGCCGCCCCTGGGCTGGCTCGGAGACCCCTCCTGGGCCAAGCTCGCGGAGCTGCTCATCGTGCTCTGGGGCTCCATCGGCCAGATCATGATCGTGTTCCTGGCCGGCCTCAAAGAGGTGCCCGAGCAACTCTACGAGGCGGCCGCCATCGACGGCGCCTCGACCTGGGCCCGCTTCCGGCACATCACGCTGCCCATGCTCGGCCCGGTCCTCTTCTACAACGTGGTGGTGGGCGTGATCTTCTACCTGCAGTTCTTCGAGCAGGCCTTCGTGATCACCTCCAAGGATCTCGGCGCACCGGTGAACTCCACCCTGTACTACACGATCTACCTGTACCAGAACGCGTTCGACTACCTGAAGATGGGGTACGCCGCGGCCATGGCCTGGGTCCTCTTCCTGGCCACCCTGGCGGTGACCGTCCTCTTCTTCGCGTTCCAGCGGCGGCTCGTCTTCTACGCGGGGGAGGACTGATGGTCGGCGCGGCACGGAGTGTCCGGCGCGCAGGTGGGGCGCGCGGGCGCGGGATCGGACACTGGAGCCGGCGCGGCCTGCTGCAGGCCACGCTTCTGGCGACCTCGCTCATCTTCCTGCTGCCCCTGCTCTGGATGGTGTCGAGCTCG
>JAJYHA010000073.1:0-638 GCA_021784995.1 Myxococcales bacterium | reverse complement strand
GAGCTCGCTCAAGGGCAACGGCGAGATCTTCGTCTTCCCGCCCGAGCTGCTCCCGGCCCACCCCCAGTGGGGCAACTACGCGCAGGCGATGAGCTACATCCCGTTCGGGACGTACTTCCTCAACAGCGCGCTCGTCTCGGCGGCCACGGTGGTGGGGACCCTCGTGTCCTGCGTGCCGGCGGCCTACGCCTTCGCGATCCTGCGCTGGCCGGGGCGCGATCTCGTCTTCCGCCTCGTGCTGGCCACCATCATGCTGCCCTTCCCGGTGGTGATGGTCCCCCAGTACCTGATCTTCCGGGACGTGGGCTGGCTGGGCTCGCTGCTGCCGCTCATGGTGCCGCCCTTCCTGGGCGCGTTCATCACCCCCTACTTCGCCTCGAGCCTGGCCATCTTCCTGCTGCGCCAGTTCATGCTGGGGCTGCCGCGCGACCTCATCGACGCGGGCCGCATCGACGGCGCCGGCGATTGGCACCTGCTCTGGCACGTGGTGGTGCCGCTGTCGAAGGGGAGCATCGTGACCGTCGTCCTCTTCGCGTTCCTGACCAGCTGGACCGCCTTCGTGGCGCCCCTCATCTTCCTTACCAAGGGCAACCTCTTCACCCTCTCGCTGGGGCTCCAGCAGTACCAGAGCCTGCACT
>JAJYHA010000103.1 GCA_021784995.1 Myxococcales bacterium | reverse complement strand
CGGCGGCGCCGCCGCTCGCCACGCTCGGGGAGACGCCCGTGCTGCCCCAGTGGGCCTACACGGCGGCAGCCCTCGGGCCCGGCGGGCCGGCGGTGTTCGCGCTCCACACCGACCGGCGGCGACACTGGAGCCCCGCGTCGCACGGTACGCCGGAGCTGCGGCGGCGGGTCGCCGCACGTCTCGCGCGCACCGACAACGCCGTGTGGCGCCAGATCGGCCGCTGTGCGCTGGAGTGGAGCTGCTTCACGGCGCAGAACACCTTCTACCGCCGCGACGAGGGCGCGATCCCTTCGTCGGCGGCCTGCAACGCGGCCTGCGTGGGCTGCCTGTCCGAGCAGGAGGAGGGCATGCCGCCCTCCTCGCACGAGCGGATCGCGCGCCCGCCGTCGGCCGTGGAGATGGCGGAGGTGGCGGCGGAGCACCTGGCGCGCGCCGAGGGGCGCGTGATGGTCAGCTTCGGCCAGGGCTGCGAGGGGGAGCCGCTGCTGCGCTGGCGCGCCATCGCCGAGGCGATCCGCCGGACGCGCGCCCTCACGCGGCGCGGCTCGATCAACGTCAACACCAACGGATCGCTCCCCGAGGCCCTGGCGGCGCTGGTGGACGCGGGCCTCGACGCCTGCCGCGTCTCGCTCAACAGCGCGTCGCCCGACCTGTACGCCGCCTACTACCGGCCGGCCGGGTACGGCCTGCGAGAGGTGATCCGGTCGATCCGGGTGGCGAAGGAGCGGGGCGCCTACGTGGCCCTCAACCTCCTGACCTTCCCGGGGGTGACGGATCGCGAGGAGGAGGCGGCGCGGCTCTGCCGGCTGGTCGCAGCGACCGGGGTGGACCAGGTGCAGACCCGCCCGCTCGCCATCGATCCCGACGTGTACATGGGCCTGGCCAGGGGACGAGGGGGCGGGGGCCGCGCGATCGGCGTCCGCCAGCTCCTGGCGGAGCTCCGGGCCGCGCGCCCCGGGCTGGTGATCGGGAACTTCGCGCGGGCGAGGGGCGAGCGTGCGGGTGCCGCCGCCGTCCCCGGGGACGCGCCTCCCCGGCGCGCGGCGGGCGGACGGAGGCCGGCGCGATGACCGGCTCGAGGAGCGACGTCGCCGCACGCCTCGTCCTGCAGAAGGACCTCGCGCGGCACCTGCGGGCCGGCCATCCGTGGGTCTTCCGCAAGGCGGTGGAGCGCGCGCCGCGCGGCCTGCCCGCGGGCGCCATCGTCGACGTGGTCGAGGGCGACCGCTTCGTGGCGCGCGGCTATTACGACCCTCACTCCGCCATCGCGATCCGGATCCTGACCCGGGACGCCGCGGAGCCCATCGACGCCGCGTACTGGCGCAACCGCGTGCTGCGGGCGGCGGCGCTGCGGCGGGAGCTCGTCCACGGCACGACCGGCTACCGCCTCGTGCACGGCGAGGCGGACGGCCTCCCCGGCGTGGTGGCCGACCGGTACGACCGCTGGATGGTGCTGAAGCTCCACTCGGCGGGCCTCACCCCGCACCGCGGCGCCATCGTCGAGGCGCTGCGGGCCGCGGCCGCGGACGGCGTCGCGGGGGAGCCGGCCGGCGCGCCGCTGGCGGGGATCTTCGGCCGGGACGAGATCGCCTACGACGAGGAGGGCGACGTGGCGCCGGCGCAGGGGAGGGTGCTGTGGGGCGCGGCCCCCCCGGAGCGGATCGCCGTCGACGAGCACGGGATGCGGCTGCTGGTGGACGTGCGGCGCGGCCAGAAGACCGGGACCTTCCTCGACCAGCGGGAGAACCGCCGGCTCGTGCGCACGCTGGCGGCGGGCCGCGCCCAGGCGCTCAACTGCTTCGCCTACACCGGCGGGTTCTCGGTCGCCGCCGCGCTGGGCGGCGCCCGGCAGGTCGTGAGCGTGGACCTGGACGGCGACGCCATCGCGCTGGCGCGAGACAACTTCCGGGAGAACGGGCTGGATCCGGAGCGGCACGGGTTCGTGGTGGACGACGTGTTCGAGGTGCTCGGCCGGGCCCGCCGGGAGGGGCGGCGCTTCGACGTCGTGATCTGCGATCCGCCCGCCTTCGCCAAGTCCCAGAAGGCGGTCGAGGGCGCGCTGGCGGGCTACGCCTCCCTGAACCGCGCCGCGCTGGGCGTCCTCGCGCCGGGCGGGCTCCTGGTGACCGCGAGCTGCAGCGCGCGCGTCTCGGCCGAGCAGTTCTACGACGCCGTGCGCGAGGCCGCGTTCAAGGCGCGCGTGGACCTGCAGCTCGTGGACGAGCGGCGCCAGCCGCCCGACCACCCGGTCTCGCCGCAGTTCCGCGAGGGGCGCTACCTGAAGCTCATGGTCTACCGCCGCGTGGCGTGAGCGGCGAGCAGGAGCGCGGCCAGGGAGATCGCGCCGGCCACGGCCAGCACGAAGAGCGGGCGCGGGACGCGGCCGAGGTCGAAGCGCCCCGCCGGCGCGCCGGCGTCGCGCGGGACCAGGAGGTCGCCCGGGGGCGGCGGGGCGGGCGTGCGGAGGCGGTAGGCGCGGCCGAGCAGCGCGACCACGGCCCCGGCGCCGACCAG
>JAJYHA010000266.1 GCA_021784995.1 Myxococcales bacterium | reverse complement strand
CGCACGTTGACCGTGTGCAGGACGGCGCCCATCATCGGTACGGCGAAGTAGGCCTCCAGGTACCGGTGGCTGTCCCAGTCCATGAAGGCGACCGCGTCGCCCCGCTGCACCCCGAGCGCCGCGAGCGTGCTGGCGAGCTTGCCCACCCGGCGCGTCAGGTCGGCGTAGGTGTACTGGAACGAGTCGCGGTAGACGATCTGCTGCTGCGGGCTCCAGCGCTGCGCCCGCTCGAGCAGCCGGCCGATGGTGAGCTGGTAGTCGTGGCCGAAGTTCGGGTAATGGGTCGTCATGTTCCCTCCTGGGGCTGCGCGAAAGGGCCTGCGCCGGCGACCGCGGAGTGGGCATCATGGCACGGCGGACGCTGGCCGACGCCCGAATTCTTGCCACGCCCGCAGCGAGTGATACCACCGTGAAACACTGGAGAATCCACGTGCATCGCGCATCCGAACGCCACGCTCGTCGCCCCCGTGCCGTCCTCGCCGCAGCCCTGGTCTCGTCGTCCCTCGCCGCCTGTGGAGGGCTGTCGCCTGCGAACGCGCGCATCGACCTCCAGGCGACGCCCGTCGCGACCTACGACCCCGGCACCGGCAAGACGACCCTGACCCTCCAGTTCCTCGTCCGCGACGCGAACGGCAACTCCGTGGACCCCGGCGGCGACGTCCAGCGCTTCGTGGACGGGACGCCGGTGGACGTCGAGTCGGTGCTGGCCACCACCGACACGCGCCTCGCCACGAACCTGGACCTCGGCGTCGTCCTCGACGCGAGCTACTCGATGACGCAGTGGCAGCCGCCCGCCCTCGTGCCGATGGAGCAGTCGGCCGTCGGCATGCTGCAGTCGGTGCGCTCGCAGATGGCGGCCTGGGGCAGCTTCACCTCGTTCCCGAGCTGGTTCCAGGACCAGTACGTCTGCACGCCCGCCTCGTCCTCCATGCCCGACGCCGATCTGCTGCAGATCCACGCCCCGCAGCCGGGTGACGCCACGCGGCTCTACGCGGCGACGGCGGCCATGGTGGATCGGCTGAAGCAGCGCCACGACGCGCTCTCCTCCCCCGGGGCGACCGATCACTTCGCCATGGTGGTCTTCACGGATGGGTACGACAACTACAGCTACTACGACGCCTCCGGCGCGCCGCCGGTGAGCTACCCCACCACCGACGGCGGCTCGTTCGCCTGCGTCGGGACCCCGCCCGTGTCGCAGCAGGATCTGCTGGGCAAGCTGCAGGCCTTCCCGGACCTCCGGGTGCACGTCATCGGGCTGGGGAACCAGATCAAGGCCTCGGAGCTGAGCGCCATCGCCCAGGCCGGCAACGGCCGGTTCGTCTCCAACCCCGACCCGGGCCAGGTGGCGACCCTCTTCGGAGAGATCGCGCGCGAGTTCACCACGCTCCACCGGGACGGCATCACCATGCCGCTGCCGCCCGGGGACCACGAGTACCTCGAGCAGGTCACGGTGGCGGGCGCGACGGCGCGCGTCCACTTCCGCTTCCACGCAGGCGACGCGAACGCGACCGTCTACGCCGACACCATCGGCGCCCAGTGACCCACGCCGCCTCCGCCCGCACGCCCCGAGCGCCATGCCCCCCTACGTGATGTCGATGATCCGCGTGAGCAAGGTGGTCCCGCCCGGGCGGCAGATCATCAAGGACATCTCGCTCTCGTTCTTCCAGGGCGCCAAGATCGGCCTCCTCGGCCTGAACGGCGCCGGCAAGTCCACCGTGCTCCGCATCATGGCGGGCGTGGAGGAGGAGTACGAGGGAGAGGTGACGCGCCAGCCCGGGATCCGCATCGGCTACCTCCCGCAGGAGCCGAGGCTGGAGGGGGACCGGACGGTGCGCGAGGAGGTCGAGTCGGCGCTCGGAGAGGTGACGGAGGCGCAGCGGCGGCTGGAGGAGGTCTACGCCGCCTACGCCGCCCCCGACGCCGACTTCGAGAAGCTGGCCGAGGAGCAGGCGCGCCTGGAGGCGGTGATCGCCGCCGCGGGGGCCGACACGGGCAACGCGCTCGAGATCGCGGCCGACGCGCTCCGGCTGCCGCCGTGGGACGCGCGCGTCGCGCACCTCTCCGGGGGCGAGAAGCGGCGCGTCGCGCTCTGCAAGCTCCTGCTCTCGAAGCCCGACATGCTGCTGCTCGACGAGCCGACGAACCACCTCGACGCGGAGTCGGTCGAGTGGCTGGAGCAGTTCCTGGCCCGCTTCCCGGGGACGGTGGTGGCGGTCACCCACGACCGCTACTTCCTCGACGACGCCGCGGAGTGGATCCTGGAGCTCGATCGCGGGCGCGGCATCCCGTGGAGGGGCAACTACTCGAGCTGGCTGCAGCAGAAGGAGGAGCGGCTGGAGCTCGAGGCGCGGCAGGAGAGCGCCCGCATCCGGGCCATGAAGCTGGAGCTGGAGTGGGTGCGCCAGAACCCGAAGGCGCGCCAGGCCAAGAGCAAGGCGCGCCTGGCGCGCTTCGAGGAGCTGTCCAGCGTGGAGGTCCAGAAGCGCAACGAGACGCAGGAGATCTTCATCCCGGTCGCGGAGCGGCTGGGGGACAAGGTGATCGAGTTCCAGGGCGTGTCGAAGGGGTTCGGCGACCGGCTGCTGCTCGACGACCTCTCCTTCATCGTCCCGCCGGGCGCGATCGTGGGGATCATCGGCCCCAACGGCGCCGGCAAGTCGACGCTCTTCAAGATGATCACCGGCGCCGAGCGGCCCGACCGCGGCGCGGTGGTCATCGGCCCGTCGGTGAGGCTGGCGCACGTGGATCAGAGCCGGGAGGCGCTCTCCGGCGACCACACGGTCTTCGAGGAGATCTCCGGCGGCCGCGACGTGATCCAGGTCGGCCGCTTCGAGATGCCGAGCCGGGCCTACATCGGGCGCTTCAACTTCAAGGGGACCGACCAGCAGAAGCGGGTGGGGACCCTCTCGGGCGGCGAGCGCGGGCGGCTGCACCTCGCCCGGACGCTCATGACCGGCGCCAACGTGCTCCTCCTCGACGAGCCCTCGAACGACCTCGACGTCGAGACGCTGCGCGCGCTCGAGGAGGCGCTCCTCTCCTACGCCGGGACGGTCCTCGTCATCTCGCACGACCGCTGGTTCCTCGATCGCGTCGCCACGCACGTCCTGGCGGCCGAGGGGGACTCCCGCTGGAGCTTCTTCACCGGCAATTACCAGGAGTACGAGGCGGACAAGCGGCGGCGCCTGGGCGAGGAGGGGGCCCGGCCCCGGCGCATCCGCTTCAGGCCGATCGCGCGCTAGGGACGGGGCGCGGCGGCGGAGCGCGAGGCACGAGCGGCAGGGCACGGACCCATGACCTGGTTCGAGCGGCTCGGCGGGCTGGACGCCACGTTCCTCTACCTGGAGGACCGCTCGGCCCACATGCACGTGGGGAGCGTGTGCGTCTTCGAGGGCCCCGCGCCCGGCCAGGAGGAGCTGCGGGACGTCATCGCGTCGCGGCTCCACCGCGTGCCCCGCTACCGGCAGCGCGTCCTCTTCCCACTGCTCGCGGCGGGGAGGCCGGTCTGGGTCGACGACGCCCGGTTCGACCTCGCCTACCACGTCCGCCGGACCGCGCTCCCCGCGCCGGGCGGCCCGGAGCAGCTCCACCAGCTCGCCGGGCGCCTCCTGGCGCAACGGCTCGACCGCGACAAGCCCCTCTGGGAGCTGTGGCTGGCGGAGGGGCTGGAGGGGGGAGGGTTCGCCCTCGTCGCCAAGACGCACCACTGCATGATCGACGGCCTCTCCGGGGTGGATCTGGCCGGGGCGCTCCTCGACGCCGACCCGGGCGCGCCGCGCGCGCCGCCGCCCCCCTGGCATCCGCGCCCGGCGCCCGACCCCGTGACGCTCGCCGCGCGGTCGCTGGTGGACCAGGCGCGCCACCCGCTCGACCTCGTCCGCGGCGCGCTCGACGAGACGGCCGCGACGCGCCAGGCGGTGGCTCGAGCTGGCGGCGGCCTCGTCCCGCTGCTCGGGCTCTCCAGGATGGGGCGGCCGCCGCGCTGCTCCCTCAACCAGCGCATCGGGCCGCACCGCCGGCTGGAGACGGTCGCGCTGGAGCTGGCGGCCGTGAAGCGCGTGCGCGCCGCCCTGGGCGGCACGGTGAACGACGTGCTCCTGGCCGTGGTCACCGGGGGGCTGCGCGCGCTCCTCCGCGCGCGCGGCGAGGCCCCGCGGGAGGAGCTGCGCGCCATGGTGCCGGTCAGCGTCCGGGTCGAGGGCGCGCGCGGCACGATGGGCAACCAGGTGACGGCCGTCTTCTGTCCGCTGCCCGTCGGCGAGCCGGATCCGGTCGCGCGGCTCGCGCGCATCGCGCGCGAGACCCGGGGCCTCAAGGAGGGGCGGCAGGCCGTCGGCGCGCTGGCGCTGACGCGGCTCGGCGAGCTGGCGCCGCCCGCGCTGGCGGCGCAGGCCGCGCGGCTCGAGGCGGTGACCGGCTTCATGAACGTGGTGGTCACCAACGTGCCCGGGCCGCAGTTCCCGCTCCACCTGCTGGGGCGCCGCCTCCTGCGCTGGTACCCCGTGGTGCCGCTGGCGCGCCTCCAGACCATCGGGGTCGCGATCCTGAGCTACGACGGCGGCGTCGGGATCGGGCTCCTGGGCGACGCCGACCGCGCGCGGGACCTGCCCACGCTGGCCCGCGCCCTGCCCGCGGCGCTCGACGAGCTGGTCGCGGCCGCCGCCCGCGCCGGCGGCGCGGGGGCCTGACGTGCCGCTCGTCGACTGCGGCGGCCACCGGCTGCACTTCCGGGTCCGCGGAGCGGCCGCGGCGCCGCCGCTCCTGCTCGTGCAGGGCATGGCCATGCCCGCCAGCGCCTGGCTGGACCTGCCGGCCCGGCTCGCGCGCCGCTTCCAGGTCGTCGTCTTCGACAACCGGGGCACCGGCCTCTCGACGGCGCCCCGCGGCCCCTTCCGCATCGCGGACCTGGCGGACGACGCGGCGCGCGTCCTCGGTGCCGCCGGCGTGGAGAGCGCCTTCGTCTTCGGCATCTCGATGGGCGGCATGATCGCGCAGGAGCTGGCGCTCCGGCACCCGGCGCGGGTGCGCAAGCTCGCGCTGGCCGCCACCTTCTGCAGCCACCGCCGCAGCACGAAGCCGAGCCTCGCGGTCGCGATCGACCTCGGGCTGGCCATGCTGAGCACCGGCCGGCTGGGGCCGGCGCGGCGCCTGCTCGTCTCCGACGCGTGGTTCGAGCGTTCACCCAACGCCTTCGTGAGGTGGTGGGCGCACACGCGCCCGGCCGGCCCGCGGCTCGTGCTGCGGCAGATCGGGGCGGTGATCCGGCACGAGGCGGAGGAGCGCCTCGCCGGCCTCCACGTCCCCACGCTGATCCTGAGCGGCGACCGCGACCGCATGGTCCCGGTCGAGAACGCGCGGCGCCTGGCGGCCCTCATCCCGGGCGCGCGCCTCGTGGTCCTGCCCGGCGCCGGCCACGCCTTCCCCTTCGAGCGCGAGGAGGAGACCGTCCGGCTCCTCGCCGAGCACTTCCTCGGCGATCCCTGAAGCAGGCGCCGCCCGCCTACGCGAGGAGGACGAGCAGGTCCCCCTTCTCGACCTTGGCCCCCTCCGGGAAGCGCACCTCGAGGACCTTGCCGTCCGCCCGGGCCCTGACGTTGGTCTCCAGCTTCATGGCCTCGGTGACGAGCAGCACCGCGCCCGCCTGCACCGCGTCGCCCGGCTTCACGGCGACCTTCGCCACCTTGCCCGGCATCGGCGCGCCGACGTGCCGGGGGTTCGCCGGATCGGCCTTGACGCGGGCCGCCTCGTCCCGGCCCGACGAGAGGTCGCGCACCGTCACGGTCCGCGCCTCGCCGTTCAGCTCGAAGTAGACCTCGCGCGTCCCGTCCTTCAGCAGCGGACCGACCGTCACCAGCTTCACGATGAGCGTCTTGCCGGGCTCGATCTCGACGCTGGTCTCCTGACCCGGCTCCAGCCCGTGGAAGAACTGCGGCGTGGGGAGCACCGAGGTGTCGGAGAAGTCCGCCCGGTGCCGCTCCAGCTCGGCGTAGACCGACGGGTAGAGGAGCCAGCTCAGGAGCTGCGGGTCCGAGACGGCGTGCCCCACCCGCGCCGCGGCGCGGGCGCGCTCCGCCTCCAGGTCGGCCGGCTCGAGCAGCTCCCCGGGCCGGACGTGGATGGGATCCTGGCCCTTCAGCACCAGCGCCTGCAGCGCGGGCGGCCAGCCCCCGTGCGGCTGCCCGAGCATCCCCTTGAACATGCCCACCACCGACTCGGGGAAGGCCAGGTCCTGCCCGGGCGCGAAGAGGTCCTCCGGCTCGAGGTCGTTCTTCACCAGGAACATGGCCATGTCCCCGACGACCTTCGACGAGGGCGTCACCTTCACGATGTCGCCGAAGAGCAGGTTCACCTTCCGGTACATCTCCTTGCACTCCTCCCAGCGGTCGAGCAGCCCCAGTCCGGCCACCTGCGGCCGGAAGTTGGAGTACTGGCCGCCCGGGATCTCGTGCCGGTAGACCTCGGCGGTGCCGCTCCGCAGCCCCGACTCGAAGGGCGCGTAGCCCTCGCGCACCGTCTCCCAGTAGCTCGCCAGGCGCTGCAGGCCCTCGGGGTCGAGCCCGGTGTCGCGCTCGGAGTGCTCCAGCGCGGCGACCAGGGTGTTGAGCGAGGGTTGCGAGGTGAGGCCGGAGAGCGAGGAGAGCGCGGCGTCCACGACGTCCACCCCGGCCTGCGCCGCCTCGAGCAGGGTGGCGCCGGCGAACCCGGAGGTGTCGTGCGTGTGGAGGTGGACCGGGATCCCCACCTCCTCCTTCAGCGCACGGACGAGCTTCCGCGCCGCGAAGGGCTTCAGCAGGCCCGCCATGTCCTTGATGCCGAGGACGTGCGCGCCCATCGCCTCCAGCTCTCGTGCCAGCTTCACGTAGTAGGAGAGGGGGTACTTGTCGCGCCGCGGGTCGGTGATGTCGCCCGTGTAGCACACGGCCGCCTCGCAGAGCTTGCCGCTCCGGAGGATCGCCTCCACGGCGACCGTCATGCCCCTCGTCCAGTTGAGCGCGTCGAAGACGCGGAACACGTCGATCCCGGCGCGCGCCGCCTCCTCCACGAAGCGCTGCACCACGTTGTCGGGGTAGTTGGTGTACCCGACGGCGTTCGATCCACGCAGCAGCATCTGGAAGCAGACGTTCGGGATCGCCTCCGAGAGGCGGTGCAGCCGCTCCCAGGGGTCCTCCTTCAGGAAGCGCATCGCGACGTCGAAGGTGGCGCCGCCCCACAGCTCCAGGGAGAAGAGGCCGCTCGCGAGGTGGGAGGTCGCCGGCGCGACGCGGAGCAGGTCGTGGGTGCGGACCCGGGTCGCGAGGAGGGACTGGTGCGCGTCGCGCATCGTGGTGTCGGTCACCAGCAGCCGGCGCTGGTCCAGCACCCAGCGCGCCAGGCCGGCCGGCCCGAGCTCGCGGAGGAGGTCGCGCGTCCCCTTCGGCCGGACGGCGCCGGGCGCGATCCGCGGCACGCGCGGCTCGGCGAGCTTGCGGGGATCGACGCGCGAGGGCACGCCGGGCGAGCCGTTCACCACCACCTCGCCCAGGAACTGCAGGAGCTTGGAGCCGCGATCCTTGCGCCCCTCCACCCGCATCAGGCCCGGGTTGCGATCGATGAAGGAGGTGTCGCAGCCGCCCGCCAGGAACGTGGGGTGCGTCACCACGTTCTCCAGGAAGGCGATGTTCGTCTTGACGCCGCGGACCCGGAACTCCTGGAGGGAGCGGTGCATGATGCGCGCCGCCTCCTGGAACGTGAGCCCCCACGTGCTGATCTTCACCAGCAGCGAGTCGTAGTGCGGCGTGATCACCGCGCCGCCGAACGCGCTGCCCGCGTCGAGGCGGACGCCGGCGCCGCCCGGCGAGCGGTACGCCTTCAGCGTGCCGGTGTCGGGCGCGAAGCCGTTCTCCGGGTCCTCGGTGGTGACGCGGCACTGGATGGCGTGGCCGCGGATCTGGATCGCGGCCTGGTCCGGGATGCCGACCTCGGCCAGCGTGGCGCCCTCGGCCACCCGGATCTGCGCCTGCACCAGGTTGCGGCCGGTGATCATCTCCGTCACCGTGTGCTCGACCTGGATGCGCGGGTTCATCTCGATGAAGTAGAACCGGCCGGCGCCGTCGACGAGGAACTCGCAGGTGCCCGCGTTCCGGTACCGCACCAGGGCCGCGATCCGCAGCGCGGCGGCGCAGATCGCCTCGCGCTGCGCCGGCTCGAGCGAGAGCGACGGCGCGAACTCGACCACCTTCTGGTGGCGGCGCTGGATGGAGCAGTCGCGCTCGTGGAAGTGGACCAGGTTGCCGTGCGCGTCGCCCAGCACCTGGACCTCGATGTGCTTGGGGGCCTCGACGTAGCGCTCGAGGAAGACGGTGGCGTCCCCGAAGGCGGCGCGCGCCTCGCTGCGGGCCGAGGCGAGCCCCTCCACCAGCTCGCGCCGGTCGCGCGCGACGCGCATGCCGCGCCCGCCCCCGCCGGCGGCCGCCTTGACGATGATGGGGTAGCCGTGCTGGCGCGCGAAGAGGAGCGCCTCCTCCTCGTGCTCCACCGGCTCCTCGGTGCCGGGGACCACCGGCACGCCCGCCGCGATGGCCGCCTTCCGCCCCGCGACCTTGTCGCCGAGGCGGCGCTGCTGCTCGGCGGTGGGGCCGACGAAGATCAGGCCCGCCGCCTCGACCTTCTCGGCGAACTCCGGGTTCTCGGAGAGGAAGCCGTACCCCGGGTGGATGGCGTCCACCTCCTTCTCGAGGGCGAGGGCGACGATCTCGTCGATCCCGAGGTAGGCGTCGATGGGCCCCCGACCCCGCCCCACCAGGTAGGCCTCGTCCGCCTTGTAGCGGTGGAGCGAGAGGCGGTCCTCGTCGGAGTAGACGGCGACGGTGCCGATCCCGAGCTCGGTGGCGGCGCGGAAGATGCGGATGGCGATCTCGCCGCGGTTGGCGGCCATCAGCCGGCGGATCCTGCGGGGGGGCGTGGGCGCGGGCATGAAGCGCGAGAGGAGAGCAAAACCGGCGGGGTTTGTCCAACGCGCGCCCCGCCCCGGCTACAGGACGCGCGTGCGCCGCCCGAGGCCGGCCGCGTTGTCCACGAGGTGGAGCGCCGCGGGCGTGAGCACGTACCAGCGCACCTCGGCGAGCGCGGCGGCCAGCTCGGGCGCCGCCGCGACGGCCGGGAAGCGGGCCGCGTAGAGCGCGCGTACGCGCGGGCGGTCGTGCGCCGGCACCTCCGCCACGAGGCCCTCCAGCTGCACGCCCCGGATCCGGCGCCAGTCGGTCTCCTGGCCCTGGACGGTCGCGGCGGCCCGCGGGTCCGCCGCGAGGTCGGTCGCGTGGCGGCTCGACGGCGACGAGACGAAGTGGAGCCGGAAGCCGTCCGCGACGTAGAACACCGCGGCGGCCCACGGGCCGCGCGGCCCGGCGGTGGCGAGCGTCATCACGTGGTGGCGCCGGAGGTGGTCGGCCGCCCGGCTGCGCGCGTCGTCACTCATGGAGGCCTCCGCCCCGCAGATCTGCCACGGCGCCGCGCCGGTGTCACCGCGGCCACGCGGACGCCGGGAGGCACCGGGAGCGGCGCCGGGCTACCCGGCGCCGCCGGCCTCGGCTACGGTGTGGCGAGGAGCGCGGCGCATGCGATGGCAGCTCGTGGTCGAGAGCCCGGTGGGGCCGCTGCGGCTGGCGGCGTCCGAGGACGCGCTGGTCGCGCTCCACCTGCCGGACGACGGCGCCGCGGCGCCGCCGGACGGGCAGGAGCCCGGCGAGGGGGGGCACGCCTTGCTGGCCGCGGCCCGCCGGCAGCTCGAGGAGTGGTTCGCGGGGAGGCGCCTCCGCTTCGACCTGCCGCTCCGCCCGTCCGGCACCCCCTTCCAGCTCGAGGTGTGGCGGGCCCTCGGCGAGATCGCCTTCGGCGAGACGCGCACCTACGCGGAGATCGCGGCCCGGGTCGGTCGGCCCGGGGCGGCGCGGGCCGTCGGCGCCGCCAGCGGGCGGAACCCGCTCGCCATCCTGGTGCCGTGCCACCGCGTCCTCGGGGCACGCGGGGCGCTGACCGGGTACGCCGGCGGGCTGGAGCGCAAGCGCTGGCTCCTCGCCCACGAGCGCTCGGTCCGGGCGAGGGCCCTCGACGGCCCGCCGTGAGGGCGCGACGTGGGCCCGGTCCCCCGGGGATCGCCGGAGGTGTCCAGGGCGCCGCACCCCGGCGTGGTGCGCCCGATGGGCGCGACCGGGCCGGCGGGGCCGGCCGGGCCATCGGTGAGCGTCCGGCAGGCCAGCGCGCCCCTTCGTCGCAGCCCGCTCTTGGACGCCCGGCCGGCGTCGGCGCGGAGCGATCCTGGGCCCGGCGGTGACGCGGCCGCCGCGCCCGCGCGGAGGGCGCCGCCGCCGGAAAGGCGGAGACCATGAGCAGCCTGATTCGCAGGAACGACCCGGTGGCGATCGAGCCGTCGCGCCTCCCCGACCCCTTCGAGATGATGCGCGAGCTGATGCGCTGGGATCCCTTCCGTGAGCTGGGGGCGTTCGGCGCGCGCTCCGTCTCCTTCGCCCCGGCGTTCGAGGTGAAGGAGAGCAAGGACGGCTACACCTTCAAGGCCGACCTGCCGGGCATCCGGGAGAAGGACCTCGACATCTCGCTCACGGGGAACCGGATCACGGTGTCGGGGAAGCGCGAGGAGGAGAAGAGGGAGGAGGCCGACCGCTACTTCGCCTGCGAGCGGAGCTACGGGAGCTTCACCCGCTCCTTCACGCTGCCGGAGGGCGTCGACCCCGAGAGCGTGCAGGCCGAGCTGAAGGACGGCGTGCTCACGCTCACCATCGGGAAGAAGCCGGAGGTGAAGGCACGCAAGGTGGAGCTGAAGCAGGCCGAGCGCACCGGCGAGAAGGCGCACGCGTAGCCCGCGCACGGTCGCCGTCCGCGCCGCGCGGGGAGGCGGCGTCAGCGGGAGGCGCGCTTCCGGTAGTGCTCGTGGGAGGGGACGATCCGCTCGTACTCCTCGCGCGCGAGCGGGGAGGAGATGACGAAGTCGGCCGTGGCGCGGTTGCACGCGGTCGGCACGTTGTAGAGGACCGCGATGCGGAGGAGCGCCTTCACGTCCGGATCGTGCGGCTGCGGCTCGAGCGGATCCCAGAAGAAGACGAGCGCGTCCAGCTCGCCCGACGCGATCATGGCCCCGATCTGCTGATCGCCGCCGAGCGGTCCCGAGAGGAGGAGCTTCACCTCCAGCTCGGGCAGCGCCTCGGCCACCATCCGACCGGTGGTCCCGGTCGCGTAGAGCTGGTGCTCGGCGAGGGAGCCGCGGTTGAACCGCGCCCACTCGAGCAGCTCCGCCTTCGTGTTGTCGTGGGCGACGAGGGCGATCGACTTCCGCCGTGGCATCGGGATGGTGCGTGGCATGGGAGCTCTCGGGTGGGGCGCTCCCGGTCCGGGGCGCGCTCCGCACCCATGGCGCTCGCCCCGAGCTCCTGCAAGCGCTGCGAGGGGCGCGGGCGCCCCCCCCGGAACGCCCACGCCCCTCTCCAGGGTGTCCCGGTCAGGTCCGGGAGACCCTCCTGGATGGCGAAACTGGAACGCCGAGGAGGACGGCCACCGCGGCGCCAGCCGCGGCGCCGCCGATGGCGAAGAGCGCCGCCACTCCGGTGACGCCCAGGACCATCCCGAAGACGATCAGCGCCCGGACCGGAAGGGTTGCCTGGACCGGCGTGCCGAAGATGCCGCCCGCCAGGAGCACGCCCGCGTATCCACCGTAGAGCAGCGCGGGTAGGAGCGCGACCGCGAGGAAGAGGGCGAGACCGACGGCGGCTCCGATCAAGGTGCAGGTCCTGCGTGTCATGTCACCCTCCGCCGGCCCGGCGCATCACGCCGGACCTTCCCCACTCCCGACAGCCTGCCACGTCCGGCGCTCCCGGGGAGCGCGGCACGGTGGCGCGGGGCGCGAGGCGCCGTCCCTTCCGCCGGCGCCTCGCGTGACCTCACCGCTTCTCCTCCCGCTTCGCCTCGATCTCGCTCGCCAGCCCCTCGGTGGCGGCATCCTCGGCGGGCTCTCCCGTCGCGCCCTTCTCGGGCGGCTTGCCGGTGAGGGCGGCCGACCCCGCCGGCATGGCCGGCGTGACGACGGTCGCGGCCACCTCCTTGGCCCCCCCGGCGAAGGCGCGGACCACGGCGTGGCCGAATACGGCGAAGCCGATGAAGGGGAGCGCGACCACGAAGAGGCCGCCCAGGAGCGGCGCCGCCGCCATGGCCGCCAGGACGGGGACGCGGAGGAAGCGCGCCTCGGGACCGCCCGGGAGCGCCTCGCCGTCGCGATGGACGTTGACCAGCTCGAAGCTGCGCGTGTTGACGTAGTAGCCGCTCTTCGCCCTGCTGCCGCCCGTGTGGGTCGTCGCCATGGTCGTCCTCTCCTCCGTGTCCGTTCGACGAGGAGAGTCTGCGCCGGCGGCCGCGTCTCCGATACCGGGCCGATCCCGTACTCCGCGGACAATGATTCCGGGGCCGGCCTCGGGCGA
>JAJYHA010000405.1 GCA_021784995.1 Myxococcales bacterium | reverse complement strand
GTGGCGCGCGAAGTGACCCTGGAGAGGGACGCGCACGTCCCGCGGCGCGGCCACCTCCTCCGGCGGGAGGCCATAGAAGGTGACCGCCGCCGAGAGCTCCGGGACGTGGACCGCCCCGATCACCGTCACCGCGCCCCCCATGCAGAAGCCGGTCAGCCCCACCTTCGCCCCCCCGGCCGCGAGGTGCCGGACCGCGCCGCGCACCACCTCGTCGGTCGCCTTCCGGAAGTCGAGGGAGGACATCGCGGCGCTGGCCGCCGCGGAGTCGTGGTAGGGCACGACCTTCCCCTCGAACAGGTCCGGCGCGAGCGCGTGGAACCCGGCCCCGGCGAACCGATCGCAGATCTCCTTGATCTGCCCCTGGAGCCCCCACCACTCCTGGATCACCACGACGCCCGGGGCCTTCGGGCCCGTGGCCTCGGCGAGGTACCCGGCCGCCGTCCCTCCGCCGGTCCGCTGGAACGAGATCATCTTGCCCACGCGCGCCTCCTCCCGGCCCTGCCGCGGCCGGCGATGGCACGGTGATCGCACACCCGGCCGCCTCCGGGCCCTCTCCTCCTGGGGCTCTCCCCCTCCATGGCGTCTCGGGAGAGACGCCTCCGCCCTCGCGTCCCGGGGGGGGGCCGACGGGTCGATCTCCCGCGGCCTGGGGATGACACCGGCGGCCCGGCGGGCGGCCCGGCAGGCGGCTCGCGGGACGGGCGCCTCCGGGCGCAGCCCGGATCCTCGCATCCGGCGCCGGACCCCGGGATCCGGGACGCGCCGCGCAGGGGAGCGCACCGGCGGGCCCAGGTCGCGGCCAGGGCTCGCCCTGACTGCCGCCGCGCCATGGCAGGCGGCTTGCTGTGGAGGTCCCGGAGCCTCCGCCGACCGGCCCCGCCGGACCGCGGCGAGGCGCCACGAGGACACCTGCCATGAGAGCTCCCTCCCTCCGGCTCGCCGCCGCGCTCGCCGCTCCCCTCCTCGCCGCCGCCACCCCGGCGAAGGCGACGAGGCCGGCCCCGGTCCCCGCCTCCTCCCGCGCCTGCGTCGAGTGCCACGCCACCACGACCCCGGGCATCGTCGAGGAGTGGCGCGAGAGCCGCCACGCGCGGCGCGGCGTCGGCTGCTACGACTGCCACCGGGCCGAGCAGGGGGACGCCGACGCGTTCGGCCACGAGGGGCAGCCGCTGGTGGCGGTGGTGGTGACGCCGCGGGACTGCGCCCGCTGCCACGCCGCGGAGGACCGGGAGTTCGAGCCGAGCCACCACGCCAAGGCGGGCGACATCCTCGCCTCGCTCGACAACTACCTCGCGGAGATCGTCGAGGGGGCGCGCGCGCCGTTCCCGCCCGCCGCGCCGACGCCGGCCCTGCCCCCGGGGACGGGGGTGAACGGCCTGGCCAGCTCGGAGCAGGGTTGCCAGCAGTGCCACGGCGGCAAGGTCGCGCTCCGGGCCACCGACGGCGGCCAGGTGACGGTCGACGACCTGAAGCCCGGGCCGGACGGCAAGCCGACCAACGCCGCCGCGATGGCGCGGATCTCCCGCGACGACTACGGCCGCCCCATCCTCGTCCCCGGCACCTGGCCGAACACCGGGATCGGCCGCATCAACCTCGACGGCTCGCGCGGCTCCTGCTCCGCCTGCCACGGCCGCCACGACTTCTCCGCCCGCCGGGCGCGCCAGCCGGAGAGCTGCGGCAAGTGCCACCTCGGCCCGGACCACCCGCAGAAGGAGATCTACGAGGAGTCGAAGCACGGGATCGCCTACCGCGACCTCAAGGACCGGATGAACCTCGACTCCCCGCGCTGGGTCCTGGGCAAGGACTACACCGCGGCCCCCACCTGCGCCACCTGCCACGTCTCCGCCAACGTGAACGGCGAGAAGGTCACCCACGACATCGGCGCGCGCATCTCCTGGACCAACCGCCCGCCGGTCTCGGCGCTCCTCGACACCGACGCGTCGCACCGGCTGGTCACCGAGAGCGATCCGGCGAAGCGCGCCGCGCTGGTGACCGACACCTGGCGGCAGAAGCGCGACCGGATGCGGACGGTCTGCGCCGTCTGCCACACCTCGACCACCATCGACGGCTTCTACCGGGGGTACGACGACCTCGTGGTCCTCTACGACGAGAAGTTCGCCCGGCCGGGGCTGGAGATCATGGGGGTGCTCCGGGCCCAGGGACTCCTCACCAAGGAGGACTTCGACGAGGAGATCGAGTGGACCTGGTTCCTCCTCTGGCACCACGAGGGGCGGCGCGCCCGCCACGCCGCCTCCATGGGCGCCCCCGACTACGTCCACTGGCACGGCATGTTCGAGGTGGCCGAGGACTTCTACATGAAGCTCGTCCCCCAGGCCCGGGCCATCGCCGCGCGCGCCGCCGCCCAGGGCAAGCGCGCCCAGGCCGAGGCGGTCGACGCCGTCATCGATCGGATCCTCGCCCGGCCGGAGCACGCCTGGTTCGAGGCGCAGCGGGCGCGGCGGACGCCGGCCGCGGCCCCGTCCCCGGGGGCCGCGCCCAAGGGCTGAGCCGGCCGGCGCGCGGGGGGCGCG
>JAJYHA010000495.1 GCA_021784995.1 Myxococcales bacterium | reverse complement strand
CCGGGAGATCGAGGAGCAGCGCGGCACCGTGTACTGACGGTGACCGCTCCCGGGGCGGCGCCGCCGGCGAGGCCGGACGGTGGCCGGCCACGGGGTCGCCGGGCGTCTACTTCCCGGTCCAGCAGGCGGCGCGCTTGGCCAGGAACGCCGAGATGACCTCCTGCGCGTCGAGGCACATGGCGTTCAGGCTCATGACCTCCTTCGCGTAGGAGTAGGCCTTCGGCTGGTCGAGGTCGACCTGTGCGTAGAAGGCCTGCTTGCCGAGCGCGATGGTGAGCGAGCTCGCCTGCGCGACGTTCCCGGCGAGCCGCCGCGACTCGGCCTTCAGCGCCTCCGGGGCGACCACCGCGTTGACGAGCCCCCACTCGGCGGCGGTCGGCGCGTCCACCTGCCGGCCGGTCAGCAGCATCTCCAGCGCGCGCTTGCGCCCCACCGCCCGGCTGAGCGCCACCATCGGGGTGGTGCAGAAGAGCCCGATCTTCACGCCCGGGGTGGCGAACCAGGCCTCGCTCGACGCGACGGCGAGGTCGCAGGTGGCGACCAGCTGGCACCCCGCGGCGGTGGCCACGCCCTGCACCTCGGCCACGACCGGCTGGGGCACCGCCTGGATGGCGGTCATGAGCTCGGTGCAGACGTCGAAGATCTCCCGGTACTCGTTGACGTTCCGGCCCACCATCTCGCCCAGGTCGTGTCCCGACGAGAAGACCTTCCCGGCGGCGGCCAGGAGCACCGCGCGGATGGAGCGGTCGCGCCCGATCCGCTCGAAGCAGTCGACGAGCTCCTTCATCAGCGCCAGCGAGAGCGCGTTGCGGCGCTGCGGGCGGTTCAGCGTGACGACCGCGACCGTGCCGTCCTGCTCGAGCTCGAACGCGATGTTCTCGTAGGCCATGGGCTCCTCCTCGGGTTGGGCCGCGGCGCCCCGCCTCCGGCCGGGGGCGGGCGCGCGTCGGCCGCTCTCCCGTAACGCTGTACAACAGGGAGCGCTCCCTCCACCAGGAGCGCGCCTTCAGCGCGGGGTGGAGGGGCGCGGCAGGGTGCGGCTCACCAGGATGGCGACGGCGGCGACCGCCGCCGCCATGAGGAAGCTCGACGCGAAGCTGCCGGTCCGCTCCGCCAGCAGGCCCGCCACCGCCGGCCCCGTCACCTGGCCGACGCCGAAGTAGAGGGTGATGAAGCCGAAGGCCGCCAGCGCGTTCGCGGGGCCGACGTGATCGGTCACGGCGGCGAGCATGATGGAGGGCACCGCCCACGCCACCAGGCCGAAGCAGGCCACCGACGCGTAGAGCGCCAGGTCCGGGAGCGGGGCCCCGGCGAGCAGGTAGGCGGCCAGCAGCATCGAGAAGGCCGAGACGAGGCCCGCGCGCCGGCCGAACCGGTCCGACAGCGTCCCGAAGATGGGGCCCGAGAAGAGGCTGAGCAGGCCCACGGCCGACCAGAAGACGCCGGCCGTCGCCTCCGAGAAGCCGCGCTCGCGGACCAGCAGCGTCACCACGAAGGTGACGTAGACCGCGTAGGTGCAGCCGAAGAAGGCGTAGACGAGGCCGAGGAGGTGGACGGCGCGGTCGCGGTGGATCGCCACCGCGGCCGGGGCGGAAGGCGGGGCGGCGGCGCCGGGGCGTCCCAGGGGGCGGAGCCGCTTCTCGGAGGGATCGTTCCGGAAGAGCGCCAGCGCCAGCACCGCGATGGTGGTCACCGCCACCGCCAGCACGAGCCAGGTGGTGCGCCACCCCTCGGCGCCGCGGGTCCGGTTCACGTAGGGGACGAGCCGGCCCGAGAGGATGATGGCCAGGCCGCTCCCGCCCGAGACGATGCCGGCGGCGCGGCCGCGCATGCTGCTGTCGAACCAGCGCGCGATGAGGCCCATCACGGGGACGTTGGTGGCGCCGCTGCCCACCCCCGTGATCGCGTAGAGCACCAGCAGGGCCACGAACCCGCTGGCGCGGCTCATGAGGAACATCGAGCCGCCCACGAGCAGCAGCGCGACGAAGACGAGCAGGCGCGGCCCGGTGCGCCGGGCCACGCGGCCGCAGAGCACCACCGCGGCCAGGTAGCCGAGGAAGTTGGCCGTCCCGATGTAGCCCAGGCGTGAGTAGGAGAGCCCCAGGGACGCGGCCATGGAGGGCAGGACCATCCCGAGCGTGAACCGGCCGAAGCCGAGGCAGGCCACGATGCAGAGCAGGCCGGTGGCCACCATCACCCAGGCGTAGTGAAGGCGCCGCTGGTCGACCGCCGGGAGCGTTCCGTCCATCATCGCGTCCGCGTCGGCCACTGTAGCGGCGGGCAGGGCGGGAGCGCCAGGGAGGCGCGCGCCGCCGGGAGGGAGCGGTGCGCCGCGGGTGTTCGTGCGTCTCGGAAGGAGGGGTGGTGGACAAAACTCGCAAAGTAGTACCAGAATATCGGTCAAGATCGGAGAGACGCATGGCGAGGATGCTGCTGTCGGGAGACGAGGCGGTCGCGCAGGCGGCGATGGACGCGGCGGTGACGCTGGGGACGGGGTATCCGGGGACGCCGTCGACGGAGATCCTGGAGCACTTC
>JAJYHA010000298.1 GCA_021784995.1 Myxococcales bacterium | reverse complement strand
CCGGCGCGGGCCGGGCGCGCCGCCTCGAGGGCGCGGCGGACCTGGTCGACGTCCTTGTCGCCGCGGCCCGAGACGTTCACGACCAGGAGGCCGCCCGGGCCGAGCTCGCGCGCCAGGCCCCGCGCCGCCGCGACCGCGTGGGCGCTCTCCAGCGCGGGGATGATGCCCTCGATGCGCGCGAGGTACTGGAGCGCCTCGAGCGCCTCGGCGTCGGTCGCCTGCGTCACCGCGAGCCGGCCCTCGTCCTTCAGGTAGGCCAGCTCCGGGCCGACGCCGGGGTAGTCGAGGCCGGCGCTGATCGAGTGCGCCTCCGCGATCTGGCCGTCGGCCGTCTGCAGGACGTAGCTGCGCGAGCCGTGCAGGACCCCGGGCCGTCCCTTCGCCAGCGACGCGCCGTGCCGGCCCGAGGCGAGGCCGTGGCCCGCCGCCTCCACGCCCACCAGCCGCACGCCCGGATCGGAGAGGAAGGCGCTGAAGATTCCCATGGCGTTCGAGCCGCCGCCCACGCACGCCACCACCACGTCGGGCAGGCGTCCGGCGACCTCGAGCACCTGCGCCCGCGCCTCGGCCCCGATCACCGCCTGGAAGTCGCGCACCAGCGCCGGGTAGGGGTGCGGCCCCGCCACCGAGCCGATGATGTAGTGCGTGTCCCGGACGTGGGTCACCCAGTCGCGGATGGCCTCGTTCATGGCGTCCTTGAGCGTGCGCGCGCCGGCCTCCACCGGCACCACGCGGGCGCCGAGCAGCTGCATGCGGAAGACGTTCAGCGCCTGCCGCTCCACGTCGAGCGCGCCCATGAAGACGTCGCAGGGCAGACCGAACAGGGCGGCCGCCGTCGCCGTCGCCACGCCGTGCTGGCCGGCGCCGGTCTCGGCGATGATGCGGCGCTTGCCCATGCGGCGGGCGAGCAGCACCTGGCCGAGCGTGTTGTTGATCTTGTGCGCGCCGGTGTGGCACAGGTCCTCGCGCTTCAGGAGCACGCGGCAGCCGCCGCAGTCGGCCGACATCCGCCGGGCCTCGCCGAGCGGCGTGGGACGGCCCGCGAAGCGGCGCAGCAGCTCGTCGAGCTCGGCGCGGAACTCCGGGTCGGCGCGCGCGGCGCGCCACGCCTGCTCCAGCTCGTCCAGCGCCGGGATGAGGGTCTCCGGTACGAAGCGGCCGCCATAGGGTCCGAAGTGGCCCTGCGGGTCGGGGAGTGGGCTCGTGCTCAAGCGATCTCCTTCGCGCGCGCGATGAACCGCGCCATCCGGTCGGGGTCCTTCACGCCGGGCGCCGACTCGACGCCGCTCGCGACGTCCACCGCCCAGGGCCGGACCTCCCGCACCGCGTCGGCCACGTTCTCGGGCGTGAGCCCCCCGGCCAGCACCACGGTGGCGCGCGCGGCCACGGCCCGCGCCAGCGACCAGTCGAAGGTGTGGCCGCTGCCGCCGAAGCCCGCGGACGGCGCGTCGAGGAGGAAGCCGCGCACGCGGTACCGCTCCAGGCCGGCCAGGCTCGCCGCGCCGGCGACCCGGAGCGCCTTCAGGACGGGGAGGGGGATGGCCGCGCACTCCTGCCAGCTCTCGTCGCCGTGGAGCTGGACGACGGCCACCCCGCTCCGGGCGGCCAGGTCCAGCACCTCGGGCACGGGCTGGTTCACGAAGACGCCGACCGGCGTCACGAAGGGCGGGAGGCGGTCCACCATCGCGCGGACCGCGTCGGCCCCCACGTGCCGGCGCGAGCCGGGCCAGAGGTTGAAGCCGACGGCGTCGGCGCCGAGCCGGGCGGCCTGCAGCGCGTCCTCGAGCCGCGTGACGCCACAGATCTTGACCCGCACCGTCACGCGGCCATCTCGCGGAGCAGGCGCCCGGGGTCCTCCGCCCGGACCAGCGCCTCGCCGACCAGGAGGTTGGAGGCGCCGGCGGCGCGCAGCCGACGCGCGTCGGCCGCCGTGCGGACGCCGCTCTCGGCCACGCCCTTGACCGCGGGCGGCAGCAGGGGCAGCAGGCGCTCGCTGACGCCGAGGTCGACCACGAAGGTGCGGAGGTCGCGGTTGTTGACGCCCACCACCCGCGCGCCCGCCGCCAGGGCGGCCTCCAGCTCGGCCGCGTCGTGCACCTCGACCAGCGCGGCCAGCCCGAGCGCGTCGCACGCGGCGAGCAGGCCGTGCAGGGCGCGCCCCGGGAGCGCCGCCACGATGAGGAGCGCCGCGTCCGCCCCGTGCAGCCGCGCCTCCAGGAGCTGGTACCGATCGACCACGAAGTCCTTGCGCAGGAGCGGGACCGCCACGGCCGCGCGCACGGCGCGGAGGTCGTCCAGCGACCCGCCGAACCCGGGCCCGTCCGTGAGGACCGAGATCGCGGCGACGCCGGCGGCGGCGTAGCGGCGCGCCTGCGCCGGCGCGTCGAGCCCGGCCGCGATGGCGCCGGCGGAGGGGCTGGCGCGCTTCACCTCGGCCACCACGCGGAGCGCGCGGCCGGCGGCGGAGAGCGCGGCGGCGAGGTCGCGCGGCGGGGGCAGATCGCGCAGCGCGGCATCCAGCTCGTGGTCGGGCCGTG
>JAJYHA010000339.1 GCA_021784995.1 Myxococcales bacterium | reverse complement strand
CGCCCACTGGGCCGCGCTGCGCCGGGCGCTGGTGCACGGGCAGCTCACCGAGGCGGCGGCGCTCCAGCGGCTGCTCGCCCCGGGGCCGGTCCCCGGCGCCGAGCCGCTCCTCGACGAGGAGCGCGAGGCGGCGATCCGGCTCCTCCTCGAGGGGATCGGCAGCGTCCTGGCCGGCGACGCCCTGGGCGGCACCCGGAGCCTCCAGCCGCTCGCCGCCGAGACGCAGCCGAACCTCTCGCTGCGCTGGCTCGCGCTCCACTGGAGCGCCCGGGCGGCGGTCCGGACCGACCGGCTCCGGGCGGCGCGGACGAGCCTCCAGGGGGCGCTGGCCCTCGCCCAGCAGCTCGACGTCGAGGCGCGCGCCGTCACCTGCTGGACCGCGGCGGAGGTCCTCGCCCGCGGCGGCGACCGGACGCGGGCGCTCGCCTGGCTCGACGAGGCGCGCGGGCGCTTCGAGCGGATCGGCGACGGCTGGGGGCTGGCGCGGACCTGGCTCGCCCAGGCCCGCGTCCACGCGACCGATCAGCGGGAGGCCGAGGCGGCCGAGGCCGCCCGGCTCGCCGCGGAGCGGGATCCGTCCTGGGACGAGCCGGCGGTCTTCCTCGCCCACCGGGCGCTCATCCGCGAGGACGCCGCCGGCGCCGAGGCGCTGGTGGCGCCGCTCCGGACCCCGGCCGCCGACCGGGTCCGCCGGCTCATCGACTCGATCCGCGAGGGGGCGGTGACCGCCGCCGACGCCGCCGGCTACCTCCGGGAGCACGAGGCGCCGCCGTCGGAGCACTCGCTCCAGGTCCTGCTGCGGATCATCGCCTCCTCGCCGCGCTTCCTCCAGGCGCGCGAGGCGCTCGCCTGGATGCTCCTGCGCGTCGGCCGGTACGGCGAGGCGGCCACCATCTTCCGGGGGCTCCTCGGCCAGCCGCTCTCCTCCGGCGAGCGGGTCTCGGTCACCCTCGGGCTCGGCTGCATCGCCAACGCCCAGCGGGCGGGCCAGGAGCCGGAGGCGAGCCTCCAGGCCGCCGTCTCGGCGAGCGCCCTGGCGGCGCCGGACGGTCCGCCGGGACGCCCGGCGGCGCTCCCGGCCATCGCCACCGCCTCCCTCCTCGACCGGATCTCCGGGACGGGGGCGGCCGGCCTGGAGGCGGTCTTCTCCGGCCAGCTCTCCGTCTTCGCGCTCCCCGACCTGCTCGAGTTCCTGCGGAGCGCGCGCCGGACGGGGCTGCTGGTCTGCAGCGCCGAGGCGGGGATGGGGATCTTCCGCTTCCGCGACGGGAAGATCACCGGCGCCGTCTCCCCGGCGACCCCCCACCTCGGCCAGCAGCTCGTCGCCGCCGGGACGCTGCCGGCCGAGGCGCTCGCCGGGGTGACCGCGGCGCGGCCCGGGCTGGGCGATCAGGCGCTCGGCGCCGAGCTCGTCGCCCGCGGGCTGGTGGAGCGGGCGCCGGTGCGCGCGGCGCTGGAGGACCAGGTCGAGCTGGCGATGCGCGAGCTGCTCGAGTGGTCCGACGGGCAGTTCGCCTTCAACCGCGAGGGGGAGGGACCGCCGATCGCCAGCGAGCTGGCCATCGAGGTCGATCCGCAGGAGGTCCTCCTCGGGATCCTGACCGAGCGGGACGAGGCGCGACGCGACGCGACGCCGGCCGCCCCGCCGAGCTAGCTCCCCGGCCCCATGTCCGGCCCGCCGCCCACCGTCGCCTCCGGAGGTCCGGCCCGACCGGACCTGACCCGTCTGGTCGGGCTCAAGCTGGGCAACTACCGGCTGGAGCGGCTCCTGGGCCACGGCCGGATGGGCGTGGTCTACCTCGCGCAGGACGTGGCGCTGCTGCGCCCCACGGCGATCAAGGTGCTCTCCTGGAGCGCCGCCGACGCCCAGGGGCAGGACCCGCTCCGCTGGTTCCTGGCGGAGGCGCGCCTGGTCGCGCGGATCAACCACCCGCGGGTGGTCCAGGTCTACGGCGCCGCGCGCCACGGCGACTTCACCATCATCGCCATGGAGTACGTGGCCGGGCAGTCGGCCGAGGCGCTCGTCGCCGGCGGGGTGCCCATGCCCCCGGACCAGGCGACCGACGTCCTCGTCCAGGTCGCCTCGGCGCTCGACGCCGCCCACCGCTCGGGCGTCGTCCACCGGGACGTGAAGCCGGCGAACCTCCTCGTCGGCCAGGACGGGGTGGTGAAGCTCGGCGACTTCGGCATGGCGCTCGGCGAGGAGATCGGCGCCGGGACGGCGCGCCTCCGGGTCGGCACCCCCTACTACACCGCGCCCGAGGTCTGGCGCGGCGACCCGGCCACGCCGGCCTCGGACCTCTACTCGCTGGGCGCGACCTACCACCAGCTCCTGACCGGGGTGCCGCCCTTCCCCGGCGCCGACCAGGCGGCGGTCGAGCGGGCCCACCTCGCCGAGCCGCCCCCGGACCCCCGCCGGCTCGTCCCCGGGCTCCCGGCCTCCTGCGCCGCGCTGGTCGCCCGCAGCCTCGCCAAGGCGCCGCGCGACCGCCACCCGTCGGCGCAGCTCCTCCTCTGGGAGGGGCGGCGCGTCCTCCA
>JAJYHA010000437.1 GCA_021784995.1 Myxococcales bacterium | reverse complement strand
CGTACTCCTCGAAGAGCGCCTTCTCCGGGAACCAGTCGAGGCCGGCGTGGAGCGCGGTGTGGTTCGCCTTGCCCTCGGCCACCGGATCCGGCCAGCGGGTGGCGCGCGCGGCCGGGGTCGCGAAGAGCACCTCGTGGAGCGTGGTCCGCTCGTCGTGGCCCAGGGCCCGCGCGGCGTCGAGCACCGAGGGGAGCGTCCCCGGCGCCGCGCCCGGGAGCGAGAGGCCGGGGACCGGCTGGGCGCCCCACACCTCGCCGAGGGTGAAGCGCCTGGAGAACTCGAGGATCTGCCAGACGTCGCTCCGCGCCTCGCCCGGCGGCGCCACCTGCTCGCGCCAGAGCTGGGTGCGCCGCTCCGAGTTCCCGTAGCCCCCCCACTTCTCGAAGATCATGGCCGAGGGGAGGATGAGATCGGCCACCTTGCAGGAGAGGGTCGGGTAGACGTCGGAGACCACGATGAAGTTGTCCATCCGCCGGGCCGCCTCGATCCAGTGGCCGGCGTTGGCGGTCGACTGGAACGGGTTCGTCACCTGGATCCAGAGCCAGCGGAGCGTCCCGTCCTCCAGGTCGCGCATCATCTGGGTGATGTGGCTCCCGATCCTGGGGTTGAGCGTCCCCGCCGGGAGGCGCCAGATCCCCTCGGCGCGCGCGCGGTGCGCCGGGTCGTCGACGACCATGTCGGCCGGGAGCCGGTGGCTGAAGGTGCCGACCTCGCGGGCCGTCCCGCAGGCCGACGGCTGCCCGGTGAGCGAGAAGGCGCCGGCGCCGGGGCGCGCCTGCTTCCCGGTGAGCAGGTGGAGCATGTAGGCCTGCTCGTTCACCCAGGTGCCGCGGGTGTGCTGGTTGAAGCCCATGGTCCAGTAGGAGACGAGCTTGCGCCCGGGATCGGCGTACTCGGCGGCGAGCAGCTTGAGCTTGGCGGCGAAGGACTCCAGCGGCTCGTCGGGGTCCCCCTTGGCGAGCGGCGCCACGAAGTCGAGCGTGTAGGGCTCGACGGCCCGGGCGAAGTCCTCGAAGGAGACGAGCCAGTGCTGGCCGGCGCGCTCCGGGTGCTGCGCCCGCTCGTGCCGCGCCGCGGGATCGAGCCCCCGCCCGATCGCCTCCTCCCGGGTGAGCACCACCACCCGCTGGCGCGCCAGGGTGTCGAGCTCCGCCGGGAAGGCGTGCGCCGCGTCCTCCCGCATCCCGAAGCCGACGTCGGCCGGACCGGTGGCGAAGACCGCGTGGCGCTCCACGAACCCCCGATCGACGGCGCCGCGGTGGATCACCTCCCGCGCCAGGTAGTTCCAGAGGGCGAGGTCGGTGTTCGGCCGGAAGACGATCTCCAGATCGGCCATCTCCGACGACCGGTTGCCGAAGGTGGTCAGGTTCACGATCCGGTAGCCCGGGGTCCGCCGCCGCTGATCGACGATGCGCGCCCAGAGCATGGGGTGCATCTCGGCCATGTTGCTGCCCCAGAGGCAGACCGTGTCGGTCAGCTCGATGTCGTCGTAGCAGCCCGCCGGCTCGTCGATCCCGAAGGTCTGCATGAAGCCGGCGACCGCCGAGGCCATGCAGTGGCGGGCGTTGGGATCGAGGTTGTTGGAGCGCCAGCCGGCCTTCACCAGCTTCGACGCCGCGTACCCCTCCATGATCGTGTACTGGCCGGAGCCCATCACCCCGACGCCGGTCGGGCCGAGCGCGGCGTGGGCCCGGGTCCACTCGCGCTTCATGACGTCGAAGGCCTCCTCCCAGGAGACCTCCGTGAAGTCGCCGCGCTTGTCGAAGACCCCGCCCCGCTTGCGCAGGAGCGGCCGGGTCAGCCGGTCCGCGCCGTAGAGGATCTGCGCGTTGGCGTACCCCTTGACGCAGAGGAGGCCCCGGTTGACCGGGCTGTCCGGGTCGCCCTTCACCGCCACCACCCGCCCGTCCCGGGTGGCGATCTGGATGCCGCAGCCGGTCCCACAGAAGCGGCAGACGCCCCGGTCCCAGCTCCAGCCCTTCGCCTCCTCCGGGAGCGCCGGGAGCGGCAACCCGGCGGCGCCGATCACCGCCGCGGTCACCCCCGCCTCGAGCAGCTCGCGCCGCGTCAGCTCCCAGGCCATGGTCGCTCCTCCCGTCCGCCAGCGGCCGAGACTGCAAGCCCGGGGCCGCGGCGCCGATGGCCCCGGACCGCCCGATCCGGCGGAGGATCGGCCCGGGCGCCGCCGATCCGGTCGAGCCGATCAGCCGATCGGATCCGCCCGACCGGAGAGCCCCATCCCGTACCGCTTCATCTTCCCCTGCAGGGTGGTGGGGCGAAGCCCGAGGATCGCCGCCGCGCCGTCCGGTCCGTAGACCTTCCCGCCGCTCGCGACGAGGGCGCGCTCGATGAGGGTTCGCACCTCCTCGTCGAACGGGCCGGGGACGCCCCGCCCCCTCCCCGCCTCCTGCCCGCCGGGCGCGAGCGGCGGGCCGGGCGGACCGGGCGGCTCGAGCGCCTCCCCCGGCGACAGGATGAGGGCGCGCTGGACGTAGTTCTCGAGCTCGCGGACGTTCCCGGGCCAGTCGTGGCGCTCGACG
>JAJYHA010000328.1 GCA_021784995.1 Myxococcales bacterium | reverse complement strand
GACCGGCCCCGCGGCCGCGCAGCTCGCGGGCGCCGGCCTGGCCGTGGCGCTGGCGGTCGAGGCGACCGATCTGGCCGAGGCGCGGTACGCCTCCGACGCGGCGGCGGCGGAGGCCCTGGCGCGCGCGGCGGGCGCGACGGTGATCGTCGCGCCGGGCACCTCCCGCATGTCGCGCGCGATGCCGGGGGTGTCGCACCGCCTCGGGGGCCGCGTCGACACGCACGCCACCGCCCTGGTCGCGCGCGACGGCGCGCCGGCCGTGACGCGCTGGTTCTACCGGCAGCGCATCGAGGTGACCCTGCGGCGCGCGCAGCGCCCCTGGGTGGTGCTCCTGGACGGCGGCTGCCACCCCGCCCACGCGGGCGCGGGCGCCGCGCCGCAGGTCGAGCCGGTGACCGTCGCCTTCGGCGAGGCCCACCGGCGGACGCGCGTGCTGGGGGTGAGGGCGCCGAGGAGCGACGCCCAGACCATCCGGCCCGACGCGAAGCTGCTCTTCGTCGCCGGCGCGGGCTGGACCAAGAAGCAGGCCGACGGCAAGCCCCACATCGAGGACGCGGGGCGGATCATCCTCGGCTTCCTCTCCGCGTCGCAGGCGTCGCTCGGCTCGTCGAAGTCCCTGGTCGATCTCTCCGGGGAGGGGACCGCCGTCCTACCCTTCATGAGCCACCTCAACCAGGTGGGGCAGACGGGCGCGACGCCGCGCCACCCGAAGGGCCTGTCGACCTGCTGTCACGGCGAGGAGCCGCACGTGGTGGGCTGGCGCTTCGTGAACGAGCGACGCGCCGTGAACCTGGATCCGAACTGCGGCTGGGCGCGCGGCAAGGCCGACGTGGTCTACGTGGCCGATGCCTTCGCCGTGATGGAGAGGGTGAGCGCGCTGCTCGCCTCGCGCTGATCGGGTGCGCGTGGGCGTGGCGTCCCGCCCCGCTCCTGTTGGGGATCCCGCGGTCGAGTGACGGCCGGGAACTGGCGCCGGCCGCCGAAGGTGCGTACGTTCGATGCAGACTCGGTCCCGAAGACCGGGCCGGAAGAGCGGCCAGCGGCAACGGGAGTTGCCGGGTCGCTCTTTGTCTTTTAGACGAACGTCATGGCAGGAAGGCGGCTCGACCTCCCGAGGCCCGGCGAGGCGCTGCCGGGCCGCCGGGAGCGCATGGCGGTCCCGGAGGCGCACGCCGTGACCGGGCACCGCCTCGCGCCGCCCTTCCCGGAAGGGATGCGGCGCGCGCTCTTCGCGCTGGGGTGCTTCTGGGGAGCGGAGCGCCGCTTCTGGACCTTGCCCGGAGTCTGGACCACGGCGGTCGGCTACGCCGGCGGCGTCACGGCCAACCCGACCTACGAGGAGGTCTGCGGCGGGGCCACCGGCCACGCCGAGGCGGTGCTGGTGGTGTTCGCCCCGGCCGCCATCGACTACGCCGACCTGCTGCGGCGCTTCTGGGAGTCGCACGATCCGACCCAGGGGATGCGGCAGGGCAACGACGTGGGGACCCAGTATCGCTCGGCCATCTTCACCTTCGACCGGGAGCAACGACGGCTGGCCGAGGCCTCGCGCGCGGCCTACCAGGCGCTGCTCACCGCGGCCGGACACGGCCGGATCACGACCGGGATCCACGACGCGCCCGAGTTCTTCCACGCCGAGGAGTACCACCAGCAGTACCTGGCGAAGAACCCCGGCGGCTACTGCGGGCTTGGCGGCACGGGCGTCTCCTGCCCGCGTCCGGCGGCGCCGGACGGCTGACCCGGCCCGCGTGCGTGCGGGGCGCTCCGCGGGGTCAGGTCTGGGCGGTCGCGCCGCCGCGGTCCATGCGGTCCGCCTCGCGCACGCCGGCTTCCCAGGCCTCCGCCTGCGTGGCGTAGCTCCGCTGGACTGAGACCCCGTCGACGCTCACCGTCCAGCGCCCCTCCATCACCTTGAGGACCTGGATCAGGTGCGAGCCCACCTGGAAGGAGCTGGGTACGGAGGCGGGAGCGACGCGAGCCTCGGATTGACGCTGAGCCATGGAGGGATGGTAACGCCTTTCTGCGGCCGTGCTTGCTCGATGCTTGGCACACCTCGACGCACAGCCGGTCCCGCGCGCCGCGCGAGTAGCTCGCCAGGATCGGCTTGCGCCCCTCCTTCCGCAGCTTCGCGACATGCGCCACCACCGCCGTGACGGTGCACCGCCTGCTGGTCGCCGGCTACACCGGCCGCGACGCCGACGCCGTGGCCCGGCACGTCGACGAGCTGACCGCCGCCGGCGTCCCCCGCCCCCCGTCGACCCCCACCTGCTACGTCCTCGATCCCGGCCTGGTGACCCAGTCCCCCGTGGTGGTGGCGGGCGGCCCCCACACCTCGGGCGAGGTGGAGCCGGTGCTGGTGGTGGCCGGCGGCCGGCGCCTGCTGACCGTCGGCAGCGACCACACCGACCGCGCCCTGGAGCGCCACGACGTGGCCGCGGCCAAGGCGGCCAGCCCCAAGGTGGTGGGGACCACGGCCGTCGACGCCGCCTCGGTCCCGCCCGGGGCGTGGGACGGCGTGGCGCTGGGCAGCGTGCTGGGCGACG
>JAJYHA010000190.1 GCA_021784995.1 Myxococcales bacterium | reverse complement strand
CCGGGAGGTACTGGGAGTGGAGCGCGTTCCGCGAGGCGAAGCCACCGCCCAGGTCGATCCAGTCGACCAGGACCCCGTGCTCGCGCGCGAGGACGTTGGCGAGCCCGGCGAGCTGCCGGGCCTCCTGCCGGTAGGCGTCCAGCTCCTGCACGAAGGTGCCGATGTGGGCGTGGAGCCCGGCGAGCTGGAGCACCCCCCCCGCCCCGATCCGGCGGGCCGCGTCGAGCGCCTGCCCGGACTCTAGGTTGAACCCGAAGCGCGACCAGGGCGGGATCCCGGGGAGCGCCATGTGGACCCGGATGGCGACGCGCGGCCGGACGGCGAGGCGCCGCGCCACCGCCTCGGCCCGCGCCAGCTCGTCGAAGTGGTCCAGGTGGACGCGGGCGCCGGCCCGGAAGGCCTTCTCCAGCGCCCCCTCCGGCTTGAACGGGCCGTTGAAGATCACCTCCGGTCCGGGGACCAGCCGCAGCGCCCGGTCGAGCTCGCTCTCGCTCACCACCTCGGCCAGCGAGCCCTCGCGGTGCATGACCCGGCAGATGGCGTCCAGGGAGTTGGTCTTGTACGACCACGCCAGCCGGGCCCCGGGCAGGCGGACGGCGAGCGCCTCGCGCAGCTCCCGGTGGCGCGCGACGAGGGTCCGCTCGCTGAAGACGAAGAGCGGCGAGCCGAACCGCTCCACCAGCGCGGCGATCGGGACGCCGTCGATCTCCGTCAGCGGCCGGGCGCCGGCGATCCGGCCGAGCTTGTTCATGAGCCCGGTCTGGTGCCGGATCAGGACCGGCGGCTCGTAGGCTGGCTTCCCGGTCATCGGGCCCCCTGGCCGAGCGAGATCTCGCCCGCGGTGGAGAGGGACTGCAGGTCGTCGATCGAGGCGATCTGGTCGAGGGCGATCCGGACGAAGAGGGTGCCGGCGCGGAACTCCGGGAGCGGCGCGACCTGCTCGCCGAGCGCCAGGCGGACCACCGCCCAGGCGAGGTTCTGGCCCGCCCCGGTGGCCATGTGGGACCAGGCGGGGAACCGGGGGTTCACCTCGAGGAGGAGGTACCGCCCCTCCGGCGTCCGGAGGATCTCGAGCTCGAACGGGCCTCGCCAGGCGGTGGCGGCGGCGAAGCGGGCGGCCGCGTCGAGCAGGCGCGCGTCCCGCACCGCGACGCCCGCCCAGCCCTTCCCCTGCTCGGTGAGCAGCAGCTTCTTCATCGGGACGGCGCCGACCAGCCCACCCCTCCCGTCGCCCAGCCCGACGACGTCGTACTCCTCGCCGGCGTGGAAGCGCTGGACCACGACCGGGAGCCCCCAGCGCGCCACCGTGGCGTGGAAGGCGGCGACCGCCTCGTCCGGCCCGCGGACCACGGTGGCGCCGTAGAGGCTCCCCTTCACCACCAGGGGGAACGGGAGCGCCTCCCCGAGCCGGTGGAGCTCGAGGGGATCGCCGACCACCCGCTGCTCCGGCACCTCGATCCCCACCCGCCGCCCCAGCTCGGGGAGCCGCGACTTCGCGCGGAGATCGAGCTGCTCCCGCGTGGGCAGGAAGGTCCGGACCCCCCAGGACTGGAGCTCGGGGGCGAGCGCGATGAAGCCGGCGAGCTCGGAGTCCAGGGTGGGGACGAGCACGTCGAAGGGGGCGCGCGCCCGGATGGCGCGGAGCCGGTCGCGCAGCGCCTCCACCCCCTGGCCCGGGTAGGGGATGAGGAAGCCGGCGTCGAGGCCGATGTCGCGGGCGTAGAGCCCGGGATCGAGCGCGTCGTAGCCGAACCCGAGCAGCCGCCCGGCGAAGGAGGGCTCGGCGCGCAGGGAGCGGATCACCCCGACCCCCGGCGCCGGGTTGTCGGTCGCGTTGAGCCCGGTGACCGCGACGGCGAGCGGGCGGGACGGCGCGCTCATGCCCGGTCGAGCTCCGGGACCGGCCAGCCCTGCTCGCGGACCCGCCGGAGGAACTCGCGGACGTCGCGGCCCACGTCGGCCCCCGCGGCGACGTCGAAGGCGTCGCGGAGGACCGCCTCGATCCCGTCGATGGTCCGGCCGCGCCGCAGCTCCTCGAGGATCACCCGCCCGGTGACGTTGAGGCTGTAGGTCTGGCCGCTGTAGGGATCGAAGACGAACCCGCTCTCGCTCACCGCGAGGTCGCGCAGCCGCAGTGCCTCATCCATCGTGTCGTGCCTCCCGCCGCGAGGGCGCGCACCCGATCCGCCGCCCCGCGACCCCGCATCTTCCCAGGGATCGCGGAGCGCTGCCAGCGGGTGGGGCGAGGCGGGGCGCCGGCCTACACCTGGCGGCGCGCCAGCGCCGTGGCGATCGAGAGCGGTCCGTCGATCCCGTCGGAGCAGTCGAGCCGGACCACGTCGTCTCCCCGGCAGAGATCGGCCGCGGGGACCGGCGCCACCAGGAGGACGGCGGCGGGGACGAGCCACCGGAGCCACCGGAGCACCTCGGTCAGCCTCCTCCTGTCGGGGGGTGGGTCCACCATGATGACGAGCCTGCCCGCTCCGTCGGCCATACCGTCCTCAACAGCCGGCCCGACCCGCGATTCCCCGGCGCACCGCC
>JAJYHA010000071.1 GCA_021784995.1 Myxococcales bacterium | reverse complement strand
GTGGCGGGCTCCCTCGCGCTGGCCTTTGCGTACGGCGCCGCCGCCGGGGTCCAGCTCGCTAGCCGCCGCAAGCGCTGGACCGTCGCCCTCCTCTCGGCCCTCGCGCTGGGATCGTTCCTCGCCGCCGACTTCACCGGCAAGAAGGAAGCCTGGCATCTGCTCTCGCCGAGCCTCTCCGGCTGGAGCAAGCTGCCGCTCCCCCCCGGCTTGCCCAAGGGCCTCGACCTCTCCCCAGCGCACCCCGAGTGCGACCCGAAGATCCGGGGGCCGATCGAACGGCGCGTCACCCAGCTCTACTGGATCCACGCCGGGGCGGGCCTGGCCATGGCCGCGCTCGCGCTGGTCCTCGGCGCGCTCGGTACGACCTGGCGTCCGCCGCGCGAGCGGTGATCGGCGCGCCGGGACCGGCCCCCCTCGCCCCCCGCCGCGGCGATCGCGCCGGCGGGCGGAAGCTCCCCGCCTATCCCGGCCAGCGCCAGTCGCGGATCTCCGGCATGTCCTCGCCCCGCTCGCGGATGTAGAGCCGGTGGCGGACGAGCTTCTCTCGCAGGAGCTCCTTCACGTGCCCCGCCCGATCGCGCAGCCGCGGCACGCGGTCGATCACGTCGGAGGCGAGATCGAAGCGGTCGATCTGGTTGAGCACCGCCATGTCGAAGGGCGTCGTCGTCGTCCCCTCCTCCTTGTAGCCGCGCACGTGCAGGTGGTCGTGGTTCGGCCGCCGGTAGGTGAGCCGGTGAATCAGCCACGGGTAGCCGTGGTACGCGAAGATGACCGGCAGATCGGCGCCGAAGATGGACGTGTAGTCCGCGTCCGACAGGCCATGCGGGTGCTCGCTCGGCGGCTCCAGCTTCATCAGATCCACCACGTTGACGAACCGCAGCTTCAGCTCGGGCAGCTCACGCCGCAGGAAGTCGACCGCCGCGAGCGCCTCCAGCGTCGGCACGTCGCCGCAGGCGGCCACCACCGCGTCCGGCTCGACGCCCCGATCGTTGCTCGCCCACCGCCAGATGCCGGCGCCCTCGCTGCAGTGGACCACCGCGTCGTCCATCGAGAGGAACTGCGGGGCGGGCTGCTTGCCGGCGACGATCACGTTCACGTAGTTGCGGCTGCGCAGGCAGTGGTCGGCCACCGACAGGAGGCAGTTCGCGTCGGGCGGGAAGTAGACGCGGATCACGTCGGCCTTCTTGTTGACCACGTGGTCGATGAAGCCGGGGTCCTGATGCGAGAAGCCGTTGTGGTCCTGCCGCCACACGTGCGAGGTGAGCAGGTAGTTGAGCGAGGCGATCGGCCGGCGCCACGGGATCCCACGGGTGACCTTGAGCCACTTCGCGTGCTGGTTGAACATCGAGTCGACGAGGTGGATGAACGCCTCGTAGCAGGAGAAGAGGCCATGGCGGCCGGTGAGCAGGTACCCTTCGAGCCAGCCCTGGCAGGTGTGCTCGGAGAGGATCTCCATCACCCGCCCCTGCGGGGAGAGCGCCTCGTCGTCGCCCGGCAGCGTCTGCGCCTCCCACGTCCGCCCCGTGGCCTCCAGGATCGCGTCCAGGCGGTTGGAGGCCGTCTCGTCGGGCCCGAATACGCGGAAGTTTTTCGCCACGAGGTTCTCCTTCATCACGTCGCGCAGCCACTCTCCGAGCACGCGCGTCGCCTCGGCGTCCGTCCCGCCCGGGCGCGCCACCCCCCGCGCGTAGCGGCGGAAGTCCGGCAGCCGCAGGTCCGAGAGCAGGAGCCCGCCATTCGCGTGCGGGTTCGCGCTCATCCGCCGCGCCCCGGCGGGCGCGAGCGCCGCGAGGTCCGCGACCGGCGCGCCGTCCCCGTCGAACAGCTCCTCGGGCCGGTAGCCCTTCATCCAGCGCTCGAGCAGCGCGAGGTGCTCCGGCTTCTCGCGCACCTGCGGGATGGGGACCTGGTGCGCCCGCCACGACCCCTCCAGCGGGTGGCCGTCGATCTCCTTGGGCGAGGTCCAGCCCTTCGGGCTCGCGAGCACGATCATCGGCCAGCGCGGCCGCCCGCGCCGCGCCTCGGCCTTGACGCGCCGGATCGTCGCGAGGGCCCGCTCCAGCGCGGCGGCCATCGCCCGGTGCATCGCAGCCGGCTCGAATCCCTCGACGAGGATCGGCTCCCAGCCGTAGCCCGAGAGGAGTTGGACCAGCTCCTCGCGCGGGATGCGGGCGAGGATCGTGGGGTTCGCGATCTTGTAGCCGTTCAGGTGGAGGATCGGCAGCACCGCGCCGTCGCCCACGGGATCGAGGAACTTGTTGCCGTGCCAGCTCGTCGCGAGCGGCCCCGTCTCCGCCTCCCCGTCGCCGACCACGCAGGCGACCAGCAGCCCCGGGTTGTCGAAGGCCGCGCCGAAGGCGTGCGAGAGCGAGTAGCCCAGCTCGCCCCCCTCGTGGATCGACCCCGGTGTCTCCGGCGCCGCGTGGCTCGGGATACCGCCCGGGAACGAGAACTGGCGGAAGAGGCGCGCCATCCCCCGCTCGTCGCGCGTGACCTCCGGGTAGAGCTCGCTGTAGGTCCCCTCCAGCCAGGCGTTCGCCACG